>NZ_JBHZCN010000001.1:0-61191 GCF_042755465.1 Kitasatospora sp. NPDC059160
TGGGGGGGGGGGGCGGGCGCCCGGCGAGGGGCCCCCCCCCTCCGCCACTGGTACTGCGCTGTGGTGACCGCCCGGGATCAGTGCTCGGAGCCGACCGGGGCGTTGAGCCGGTCGTTGTTGTGCCGGACACCCTCGGTGATGGCCACGGTGCGGGCCAGGTCGGTGATCTTCTTCTCCAGCGAGCGGAAGCGCAGGTAGGTGTTGAGGGTCAGGAAGCCCATGGCGATGACCATCAGGTAGAGCACCAGGTCGGTGCCGCGGCCGACGCCCAGCGCGGTGGCCAGCTTGGTCACGCCGCTCGGCCACAGGATCGCGACGACGTTGACGATCACGAAGAGCGTGAAGGCGATGCGCTTCCACGCCCGGGTGTTCGCCTTGTCCCAGCGCCAGACGAAGACGAGCGCCATGGCCACCGCGGCCACGACCAGGATGAGCTGGATCCAGAGGTGGTTCATCGGCCGTTACGCTCCCGCAGCGAGATGTCGAAGAGGATGTTCACGCCGTTGATCAGGGACTGGCCCTTGGCGCGCGAGTAGTCGGTGTAGAGGATGTCCACCGGAACCTCGGCGACCCGCAGGTCCGAGCCGGCGAGGAAGGAGACGATCTCCGAGGCGTGTGCCATGCCGTTCATGGTGATCTTGATCCGGCCGGCGGCCTCGCGGTTCATCACCCGCAGCCCGTTGTGCGCGTCCGTGAGCTTGAGCTTGCGGGCGGTCGGGCTGACCGCGGCGGCGGTGCGGAGCACCACCCGCTTGATCCACGGCACCTGGCCGGTCTGCTCGATGAAGCGGGAGCCGAGGACGATGTCGGCCTCGCCCTCGCGCAGCAGCGCCACCATCTTCTCGACGTCGGCGGTCTGGTGCTGGCCGTCCGCGTCGAAGGTCGCGAAGTACTCGGCGCCCTCCTGGGCGAGCGCGTACTTGAGACCGGTCTGGAGCGCGGCGCCCTGCCCCAGGTTGACCGGGTGCCGCACCAGGTGGGCGCCGGTCGTCATGACGTGCTCGGCCGTGTCGTCGGTGCAGCCGTCGTCGATCACCACGATGTTCGGGAAGGTCTTGCGTGCCCCCTCCACGACGTCGGCGATCACCTGGCCTTCGTTGTAGGCCGGGATCACCAGCCAGACGTTGTCATACTCGGACACAGGTGCTCCATGCTTGGCGAACGGCACGGCGGCCCGTGCCTCGGGTCTGTCTATCGGTGCTGGTCATGGTGTCTGGGCCCACCCTCAGGAGGTCCGCAGCGGCTCTGCCGCGGACCGGTCTGCCGACACGGCAGCGGGGCGGGAGGGGAAGGCACGGTACAGCGACCACAACATCAGGACGGCACTGACCAGTGAGCCCGCCAGGTACGCGAGCTCTGCCCGGAGACCCACATCGCCCGGTGCGAGCGCGACAGCCACCAATGCTACGGAACCGGCGGTCCAACCGACCAGTTGGCGGCGGTGCTGGGCGCTCGACATCAGCGCCTGGCCGAAGACCGTCGCCAGGACGTAGCAGAGCGTTCCGAAGACCAGCCAGACGAAGTCCAGCGGGCCGAGCACGTCCTTGGCGTTGAACAGCAGCGGGTTGAGCTTGGAGCCGAGCACGATCACCGGCAGGCCGCCGCCGATGCACATCGCGGCGACGATCGCGGTGGTACGGGTCAGCACCTTGCGGAACTCGGCGTGGTCGCCGGCCGCGGCGGCGCCGGAGAGCGCGGAGACCATCGAAGCCTGCAGGGCGCTGTAGGCGAACAGCGGCGCCCGGGCCATCACCACCGCCTGGCCGATCGCGAACACCAGCGCGTCGGAGGCCTCGGAGTGCTTCGGAGAGAGCAGGCGCACGCAGACCACGGTCGCGTTGACCACCAGCTGGCTCAGCATCACCGAGGCGATCAGCAGGCCGAGGCCGCCGGTCAGCTGCTTCCAGGGCACCTCCGGGCCGGGGGTGCGGTCCGCGAGGGTGCCGCGCAGGCCGATCAGCGAGGCGGCCAGCGGGGAGACGAAGAGGATCAGGCCGAAGGCCAGCGCCGAGTGCAGGCCGGCCGCCGCGGCCACCGCGGCCAGGCCGATCCGCAGCCCGCCGTCGACCGCCAGCTGCGTGCCGTACGGGCCGAACAGCCCGAGGCCGGCCAGGGCACCGCGGGCCACCGAGCTCACCGCGAGGCCGGCCAGGCCGCCGGCCAGGGCGACCACCAGTGCCTTGTCCCCGCTGAACAGCAGGTCGGCGACCGGGCCCGCGGCCGCGGCCAGCAGTGCGCACACCGCGACCAGGAGTGCCATCGCGAGGAGCAGCATCCGGCGCACCGCGGGCAGTGCCCCGTGTCCGGCCACCTTGCGGGCGGCCACCAGCCGGGTCAGTTCGAGTTCGACCGGCTGGAAGAGTCCCCACCCCACGGACATCACGATGGTCCAGAGCATGGTGACGTTGGCCTTGCCCACGGCACTCAGGCTGTAGCCCACGAGCGCCATGTAGACGTACGCCGAAGCTCCGAGCACGACCGTGCCACCGACCACGAGCCGCGCCCCCGGGGGAAGCGCCCCAAGCAGCTTGGCGATCGGGTTCTTCATCACATGACCACCGAATTCACCGGCCGGCCGTGCAGCACGCCTCCGCACGAGGCCGGCCAAGCCGTGCGATTGCTGTGAATAGTAGCGGGTGGCCGTGAATGCTCGGTGCGCGCGGGCGTTCCCTCGGACGCCATCTCAGACGGTCCCGGGGAACGTACGGCCCCACGGCTGGGTCCAGAGGATCCCCTGATCGCTCACGACGTCGACCGTGACGCCGTTCTTGGCCAGGTCCCGCTTGATCCGCTCCCCCACGGAACGGTCGGCGGTCAGGATGGTCGGCGTCGGGTGCGGCGCGGGGAGCTTCTCGATGGCGCCCTTCAACCTGCCGAGGGAGCGCTGGTAGTCCTCCTCCTTCGCCTGCGGACCGCCGATGCCCACCCAGTGGATGTCGTACAGCGCCTTCATGTCACCGCCGCGCCGGTTCATCAGCGAGGCGAGCCAGGTGGCCTTGAGGTTCTTGACCTCGTCGTTGGAGACCAGCGCGATCACCGGTCCGTCGCTGCGCAGGGCCCGCAACCCGTCCATGCCCTTGGGGCCCATGTCGGTCTCGGCCTCGCCGCGGCTCCAGACCACCAGCGGGTTGTTGGACCACGCGGAGGGAGCCTCCTTGGTGGCCAGGAAGCCCCACTGCACGTTGGCGAAGAGACTCAGCGCGGCGGCGACCGTCAGCCCGGAGAGCGCGAGCTCGCCCAGGCGCCGGCTCAGCGTGTTCCCGGTGCCCCGGTGGGGTGTCTGGAGGACCGCCCCGACCGCGCCGATCGACACCAGGGCGACCACGACGCCCACCGCCGTCATCTTGTGGAAGTAGTACGAGTACTTCTCGATGGTCTGCAGCTGGTAGACCGCGAAGGCGCTGAGCAGGCCGCCGGTGCCGAGCAGCACCGCCAGGTGCGCCCGCCCGGTGGCGGTGCGGCGGTTGCGCGGCATGGCCGCCGCCAGCAGGCCGAGCAGCCCGCCGCCGATCAGGATCGAGCGGTCCGCGGCGACGCTCGGGCCGCTCATGTTCGAGGCGTCCGCGACGTTCAGGTCGCCCATCACCGACAGGACGCTCGGCAGCGCGGCCACGCCCAGCGCGCACGCCAGTGCGCCGAGCGTCCACCACCAGCGCCCGGCGAACCTGCGCCGGTGCACCACCAGCGCGCCCAGCAGCGGCACGCCGACGAACGCGCCGTAGATGTTGTACGTGTAGGTGACGGAGATCAGCCCGGCGGAGGCGGCCAGCACGAACTCGGTGCGGCCCATCGCCGGCCGGATCAGCACCGCGAAGGCGAGCGCGATCAGCAGCAGGCCGATGAAGGTCGAGTCGAAGCCGTGGACCAGCAGGTCCAGGTAGTTGGTGGAGAACATGATCGCGCCGACGGTCGCGCAGACCGCCGCCGCCCGCCAGCCGCGCAGCCGCGGCCCGCCGATCCAGCGCGCCGCCCAGACCAGCACGGTGCAGAACAGCGCGTACGCCACCAGCAGGTACAGGAAGTACCGGTTCATGGTGTGGATCATGTCGCCGGGGTCGGCGGCGGAGTGGACCAGCCCGTCGATCCAGGCCAGCAGGAAGTGCGAGCCCTGCGGGTAGGTCACCTCGGACGGCGGGATCAGGTAGGACCTGGCGGCCTCCTGGTGGAGGAAGGCGAAGCCCCCGACCCCCTGGATGCCGGAGAAGAAGGAGAAGTGCGAGAGCCGGTCCTCCGCCGTGGCGAAGAAGGCGACCCGCTCCGCGGCCGACGCACCGGCGACCGGGTGGAACAGGTAGTGCCACATCCCGGCGAAGGTGCCCACCACCAGCAGGTCCGACCAGCGGAAGCGCAGCGGCAGCCGGGGGGCGCGCCGGGCGGCCCATGCGGCCGTGGTCAGCACGCTGAACAGCACACCGCTGGTGGCCGTCGGCGACAGGCCCCAGGGCCAGAGCGAGAAGGCCAGGCCGAAGGCCAGCACCGCGCCGACCAGGATCAGCCCGGCGACGAAGAGCCGGTCGAGCAGCACACCGCCGACCCTGATCACGGCGGCGACCGCGAGCAGCAGCAGCGGCAGCAGCACGACGCCCAGGTGCAGCGCGACCAGGCCGGCCGGCACCAGCCAGGACAGGGCGAGCCCGCCTGCCAGGACGAACGGGTTGCGCCGCGGCCGTCTGCTGTCGGCGGGCGGGGACGGCGGTCCCGATGGCACGGTTCTGTGCCCGGTCTCGCTGTCGGGTGAGCTCTGTATGGTCGACACGGTGCCGTGCCCCTCCGGTCAAGTCCCTGCCGCCCGTCTCCCCCCTACCGGGTCCGGACTTCCGCCACCGTCTGCGGGCAGGCTGCAAGCGCCCAGCATACCGAGGGCCCCATTGGTCCAGACCTCCCAGGGGCCCTGTGGGCCGCCTGCGAACCACCGGGCGCGCACACGGTCCGTCCGCCCCGGGAACGCCGGACGGTCGGCGGTGGAGCGGATCCCCTGGTCAGGCCTCGGAGCGGTCCGGCTGCCCGGCGGATCCGCCCCGGAAGACCCAGACCTTCAACAGGACGAACCGGGCGACCGTGGCCAGCCCGTTGGCGACGACCAGCCCGCCGACCTCCACCGGCCGGGAGGCGTCCGGCACCACCCGGTCGAGCAGGGCGAGCACCCCGGAGCTGAGGCCGAGCCCGATCAGGAAGGCGACGGCGCCCTGCAACTGGTGGCGGACCATCCCCTGCGAACCGACCACCCCGAAGGTGAAGCGCCGGTTGGCGGCCGTGTTCGCCACCGCGCTGACCGCCAGGGCGATCAGGTTGGCCGCCTGCGGGTCGGTGAACCGCCGCGCGACGACGAACAGCCCCAGGTAGAAGACGGTGCTGAGGACGCCGATGACCAGGAAGGACGGCAGCTGGCGGCGGGCCCCGGAGGCGGGCCCGACCGGCTCCTCGGTGAGCGTCACCGGCCCCGGCCCCGCTCGTCGTCGTCCTCGGCCGAGTCGTAGCCGACGAAGTAGGTCGGGCGGTTCTGCACCGCCGAGTAGATCCGGCCCACGTACTCCCCCAGCAGCCCGACGCAGATCAGCTGCACCCCGCCGAGGAAGAGCATCCCGATGAACAGCGAGGACCAGCCCGGCACCGTCGAGCCGAGCGCGTACGAGACGGTGGCGTGGATCCCCAGCGCGATGCAGACCACGAAGCTGACCAGGCCGAGGTAGGTGGCCAGCCGCAGCGGGGCGGCGGAGAAGTTGGTGATGCTGTCGAGCGCGAGCCGCACCATCTTGGACAGCGGGTAGTGGGTGCCGCCGGCGACCCGCTCCTCGCGGACGTAGACGACCTCGCCGCTGGGGAAGCCGAGCCACGGCACCAGCAGCCGGTAGACCGGCTGGTGCTCGGGCAGCTGCTTGAGGGCGTCCACGGCGGCCCGGCTGAGCAGCCGGAAGTCGCCGGCCTGGTTGGGCATCCGCTTGCCGACCAGCCGGCGCATCAGCCAGTAGTACGCGCCCGCGCTGCGGCGCTTGAAGGCGGTGTCGGTGCCGCGGTCCCCGCGCACGCCGTAGACCACGTCGAGGCCCTGTTCGCGGGCCAGGTCGAGCATCTCCGGGATCTTCTCCGGCGGGTCCTGGAGGTCGGCGTCGATGCTGACCACGTAGTCGCCGATGGCCCGGTGGATGCCCGCGGTGAGCGCGGCCTGGTGCCCGGAGTTGCGGGCGAAGCGGACGATGCGGAACTCCGGCCAGTCCTGCCGGATCTTCTGCATCAGCACGGGGGTGGCGTCCCGGCTGCCGTCGTCCACGCCGACGACCTCGTAGTCGACCCCCAGCCCGTCCAGGATCGGGCGCAGTCGCTCGACGGTGAGCGGGAGCGCCTCCTGCTCGTTGTAGATCGGCATCACGACGGACAACAGCGGTGCCGTAGACATGCGATGGATCCCACTTTCCGCGACGGCGGGACTGGATGGTGAGCCGACCATAACAGTCGGCCATGAGCTGCCCGTGAGAGGAAGTGCGCCCAGGTGAGCGCGGGGTTAGACGCCGAAGGGCCCCACGCACCGCAAGGTGCGTGGGGCCCTTCGGACGAGCCTGACGGGGCAGGCAGGTCAGAGCACCAATTACTTGATGATCTTGGTGACCTGGCCGGCGCCGACGGTGCGGCCACCCTCACGGATGGCGAACTTGAGGCCCTCCTCCATGGCGATCGGCTGGATCAGCGCGACGGTCATGGCGGTGTTGTCGCCCGGCATGACCATCTCGGTGCCCTCGGGGAGGGTCACGACGCCGGTCACGTCCGTGGTACGGAAGTAGAACTGCGGGCGGTAGTTGTTGAAGAACGGGGTGTGGCGGCCACCCTCGTCCTTCGACAGGATGTAGGACTGGGCCTCGAAGTCGGTGTGCGGCGTGACCGAACCCGGCTTGATGATGACCTGGCCGCGCTCGACGTCCTCGCGCTTGATGCCACGGAGCAGCAGACCGACGTTCTCACCGGCCTGGCCCTCGTCGAGCAGCTTGCGGAACATCTCGATGCCGGTGACCGTGGTGGTGGTCTTGGTCTCCTTGATGCCGATGATGTCGACAGTCTCGTTGACCTTGAGGATGCCACGCTCGATACGACCGGTGACGACGGTGCCACGACCGGTGATCGTGAAGACGTCCTCGATCGGCATCAGGAACGGCTGGTCCACGGCGCGGGCCGGGGTCGGGATGCTCTCGTCGACCGCGTGCATGAGGCCGAGGAGCTTCTGGCCCCACTCGGCGTCGCCCTCGAGGGCCTTCAGCGCGGAGACGCGGACGACCGGCAGGTCGTCGCCCGGGAACTCGTACTCGGAGAGCAGCTCGCGGACCTCGAGCTCGACGAGCTCCAGGATCTCCTCGTCGTCCACCATGTCGGCCTTGTTCAGGGCGACGACGATGTACGGGACGCCGACCTGGCGGGCCAGGAGGACGTGCTCCTTGGTCTGCGGCATCGGGCCGTCGGTGGCGGCGACCACCAGGATGGCGCCGTCCATCTGGGCGGCACCGGTGATCATGTTCTTGATGTAGTCCGCGTGACCCGGGCAGTCGACGTGGGCGTAGTGGCGCGCCTCGGTCTGGTACTCGACGTGCGCGATCGAGATGGTGATACCGCGCTGACGCTCCTCCGGGGCCTTGTCGATCTGGTCGAACGGCGTGAAGGGGTTGATCTCCGGGTACGCGTCGTGCAGCACCTTGGTGATGGCCGCGGTCAGCGTGGTCTTGCCGTGGTCGATGTGACCGATGGTGCCGATGTTGACGTGGGGCTTCGTCCGCTCGAACTTCGCCTTGGCCACTGAGTCCTCCTGAGGACAGTTCCTGTACGCCGTGCTGACGTCAGTTGGTCTTTGATACGGGCCCGGCCTGGGTGCCCGAAGCACCTCTCGCCGCCCCGTGGTTGGGGGCCGGAGGCCCTGGGAGGATCCGGACGGATCCTCCCAGGTCGCCTCCTAAGAGCCTAAGGGGTGTGAATCATCCCGAATATCGGGAGGTCACTCGCCCTTGGACTTGGCGATGATCTCCTCAGCCACGGCCTTGGGGACCTCGGCGTACGAGTCGAACTGCATCGAGTAGCTCGCGCGACCAGAGGTCTTGCTGCGCAGGTCACCGACGTAGCCGAACATCTCGGAGAGGGGCACCAGCGCCGAGACGACGCGGGCACCGTGACGCTCGTCCATGGACCGGATCTGGCCACGGCGAGAGTTGATGTCGCCGATCACGTCGCCCATGTAGTCCTCGGGCGTGGTGACCTCGACGGCCATCATCGGCTCGAGGAGGACCGGCTTGGCCTTCCTCGCGCCTTCCTTGAAGGCCATCGAACCGGCGATCTTGAACGCGAGCTCGGAGGAGTCGACGTCGTGCGACTGGCCGTCGAGCAGGCTCACGCGGACACCCTGGAGCGGGTAGCCGGCGAGGATGCCGAACTCCATGGCCTCCTGGCAACCGGCGTCGACCGACGGGATGTACTCCCGCGGGACGCGGCCACCGGTGACCTTGTTGACGAACTCGTAGCCCTCGGCCTGCTCGAGCGGCTCGATCGCGATCTGCACCTTGGCGAACTGACCGGAACCACCGGTCTGCTTCTTGTGGGTGTAGTCGATGCGCTCGACGGCCTGACGGATCGTCTCGCGGTACGCGACCTGCGGCTTGCCGACGTTGGCCTCGACCTTGAACTCACGCTTCATACGGTCGACCAGCACCTCGAGGTGCAGCTCGCCCATACCCGCGATGATGGTCTGGCCGGTCTCCTCGTCCGTGTTGACCTGGAAGGACGGGTCCTCCTCGGCGAGACGCTGGATGGCGACACCCAGCTTCTCCTGGTCACCCTTGGACTTGGGCTCGATCGCGACGCGGATGACCGGGGCCGGGAAGTCCATGGACTCCAGGATGACCGGGCTCTTCTCGTCGGACAGCGTCTCACCGGTGGTGGTCTGCTTGAGGCCCATGACGGCGACGATGTCGCCGGCGCCCACCGACTCGATCTCCTCACGCTTGTTCGCGTGCATGCGGTAGATCTTGCCGATGCGCTCCTTCTTGCCCTTGACGGCGTTCAGCACCGAGGTGCCGGACTCCAGGCGGCCGGAGTAGATCCGGACGAAGGTGAGCTTGCCCAGGTGCGGGTCGGACATGATCTTGAACGCCAGCGCGGCCAGCGGCTCGTCGTCCGAAGCCTTGCGGGAGATCTTGGTCTCCGGGTCGTTCGGCTTCGTGCCCTCGACGGACTCGATGTCCAGCGGGGACGGCAGGTACTTGACGACCGCGTCGAGCAGGGGCTGAACGCCCTTGTTCTTGAAGGCGGTACCGCAGAAGATCGGGGTGAAGTCCGAGTTCAGGGTGCCCTTGCGGATCGCGTCCTGCAGCAGCTCGACCGGGATCTCCTCGCCCTCCAGGGCGAGCTCCATGATCTCGTCGCTGACGTTGGAGACGGTGTCGATCAGCGTCTCGCGGTACTCGTCCGCCTGCTCCTGCAGCTCGGCCGGGATGTCGACGATGTCGTACATCTCGCCCTTGGCGGCCTCGGCCGACCAGATCAGCGCCTTCATGCGGACCAGGTCGACAACGCCCTGGAAGTCCGCCTCGGCACCGATCGGGAGCTGCATCACCAGCGGGGTGGCGCCGAGGCGCTCCACGATGGTGTCGACGCAGAAGAAGAAGTTCGCGCCCGTGCGGTCCAGCTTGTTGATGAAGCAGATGCGCGGGACGCCGTAGCGGTCAGCCTGCCGCCACACGGTCTCGGACTGGGGCTCGACACCGGCGACACCGTCGAACACCGTCACGGCACCGTCGAGGACGCGCAGCGAACGCTCCACCTCGACGGTGAAGTCGACGTGACCCGGGGTGTCGATGATGTTGATGGTGTGGTCGGCATCGTCGACGGTCCAGTGACAGGTCGTCGCGGCCGACGTGATCGTGATGCCGCGCTCCTGCTCCTGCTCCATCCAGTCCATGGTGGCAGCGCCATCGTGGACCTCACCGATCTTGTACGACACGCCGGTGTAGAACAGGATCCGCTCGGTGGTGGTGGTCTTGCCCGCGTCGATGTGCGCCATGATCCCGATGTTGCGGACCTTGGCGAGGTCAAGGGAGGTTGCAGCCATGGTGGCTCGTTCTCTCTCTGTCTAGTGACGGGGTACGGACTACCAGCGGTAGTGCGCGAAGGCCTTGTTGGACTCGGCCATCTTGTGGGTGTCCTCGCGACGCTTCACGGAAGCGCCCAGGCCGTTGCTGGCGTCGAGGATCTCGTTCATCAGGCGCTCGGTCATGGTCTTCTCGCGACGGGCGCGGGAGTAACCGACCATCCAGCGCAGCGCCAGGGTGCTGGCGCGGCCCGGACGGACCTCGACCGGAACCTGGTAGGTCGCGCCACCGACACGGCGGGACTTGACCTCGAGGGCCGGCTTGACGTTCTCCAGCGCACGCTTCAGCGCGACGACCGGGTCCGAGCCGGTCTTCTCACGGACGCCCTCGAGGGCGCCGTAGACGATCCGCTCGGCGGTGGAGCGCTTGCCGTGCAGCAGGATCTTGTTGACCAGCTGGGTGACGACAGGGGAGCCGTAGACCGGGTCGATGATGACCGGGCGCTTCGGGGCGGGGCCCTTACGAGGCATTCTTACTTCTCCTTCTTGGCGCCGTAGCGGCTGCGAGCCTGCTTGCGGTTCTTGACACCCTGGGTGTCGAGCGAACCGCGGATGATCTTGTAGCGGACACCAGGAAGGTCCTTCACACGACCACCGCGCACCAGCACGATGGAGTGCTCCTGCAGGTTGTGGCCCTCGCCCGGGATGTAAGCGGTGACCTCGATCCCGCTGGTGAGGCGCACACGGGCGACCTTACGAAGCGCCGAGTTCGGCTTCTTCGGGGTGGTCGTGTACACACGCGTGCAGACCCCACGGCGCTGCGGGGAGCCCTTCAGCGCGGGAGTCTTGTTCTTCTCGACCTTGTCCTGCCGGCCCTTTCGGACCAGCTGCTGGATCGTAGGCACCGTTTCTCCGTTTTCTGTGTGCCAAGGCTTGGTGGAACTAACCTGCGGTGTCTCCCTTGCACACAACCCCGTGGTCGACCCACGCGGTCGGGTGTGTTGGGCTTTTTCCGACACGGAATCCCATGGCTGATGTACAGCGACGGCGCTCTACGCGCGGCGCGCTTTGAGGCGCTCCGGCTCGGCGCGGCGACCGGTGTGCATGCACGCACAAGGACCCGGGGACACCCCAGGCACAAGGTCAGAGCGTACCTAGCGCATGGGGCTCGGTCAAAACAAATGCAACGCCGCAGGTCGCGGCCTTCGGCCGGGTGTCGCCCCGGTGTCCCGTACGCGACCGGCCGGTGTCGGGCCGCCCTCCACCCGCTCTACCACAGTCGGCGGGCACCCGCCAGCGGGGCGGCCGGGGCCGCCGGGGCGGCCTAGGCGACCTAGGAGGCGATGCCCAACATGATCACCAGCAGCCAGAAGGCGCCGCCCAGGTAGCCGAGCACCAGGCCCAGCACCGCCGCCCAGTCCCCGTCCATGTTGCGCTCGCGGATCTGCCGGCGGGCGAGGTGGCCGGTGATCACCGCGGGCACCACCGGCAGCGCCAGGAAACCGGTCAGGCCGCACACCAGGGAGACCACTGCCAGCACGCTGGTGGGCCGGGCCTGCGGCACCGGCGGCGGCACCAGGAAGGTCGCCGGGACGGGCTGCGCGGCCTGCAACGGCGCCGCCATCGGCCCGGACGGCAGGTCGGCCACCAGCGCGGCCAGCTCGCCGTAGGTCACCGCCCGGGCCGCCGCCTCGTGGCGCTGCCCGTACTCCTCGACGGACAGCCGCCCCTCGGCGAACCCGGCCTTCAACACGTCCACCGTCCGGTCCCGGTCGGCGTGGCTGGCCCGCATCACCGACTGCGGGGTCGGCGCGGCCTGCCAGCCGGCCGCATTCCGGCCGTACCGATCGGTGGGGCGGGACTCGCCCCACGGTTGAACGGACATCCGCCACCTCCCGGGCGCCGCGGCACCCCCGCGCGCTCACTGGTCCTCATAGTGCAGGACGAACCGGGGAACTGAGTAGTTGCCGAATCGGACCGGCAGCTCCCGGAGACCGTCGCCGGGCGGCGCGCCTCACCCGTTCGGCGGACAGGCTCAGGGGATGCTCAAAGCGGGCGACAGCCCGTCGGGCCGGTGCCAGGCTGGCTCCGGAGCGCCCCGCCACCGCGCGTCCACCCACGACCAGAGACAGAAGGCCGCCATGCAGGCGTCAGAACCGTCGCCCTCCGAACCGACCGCCGCTGGCCGGCCCGGACCGGGCACCCCGTCCGCCGTCAGCATCCAGGGGCTGTGGAAGCACTTCGGCACCCAGGCCGCCGTCGCCGGGCTCAGCCTGGAGCTCCCGGCCGGGTCGTTCATCGGCCTGGTCGGGCCGAACGGCGCCGGCAAGACCACCACGCTGTCCATGGCCACCGGCCTGCTCCGGCCCGACCAGGGCACCGTGCTGGTGCACGGCACCGATGTCTGGGCCGACCCGGTCACGGTCAAGGCCCGGATCGGCATCCTGCCCGAGGGCCTGCGGATGTTCGAGCGGCTCAGCGGGCGCGAACTGCTCCAGTACACCGGCCGGCTGCGCGGCCTGCCCGGCGCCGAGGTGGACCGCCGCGCCGAGGAGCTGCTGGCCGTCCTGGACCTCGGCCGGGACGCCGACAAGCTGGTCGCCGACTACTCCACCGGCATGCGCAAGAAGATCGGGCTGGCCGCCGCGCTGCTGCACAACCCCGACGTGCTGTTCCTGGACGAGCCCTTCGAGGGCGTCGACCCGGTCTCCGCCCAGACCATCCGCGGCGTGCTCAAGCGGTACGCGGCGGCCGGCTCCACCGTGGTCTTCTCCAGCCACGTGATGGAGCTGGTCGAGCAGCTCTGCGACTGGGTCGCCGTGGTCAACGCGGGCCGGGTGATCGCCCAGGGCCCGCTGGACGCCGTCCGCGGCGGACGCAGCCTGCACGCGGCCTTCCTGGAGCTGATCGGCGTCCGCGAGGACGACGGCCAGGCCCTCGGCTGGCTGGGCGGCGGACGCACCGGGGACACCCGGTGACCGCCGCCACCGCGCCCGTCACCGCCGTGCCCGACGACCGGACGGTGGTCCGCGGCCTGGTCGCGCTCAAGCTGCGGCTGCTGCGCAACGGGCTGCGCCGCAGCCGGGGCCGGGCGGCCGTGTACGTCCTCGGCGGCGTCCTCGGCCTGGGCTTCGCGGGCCTGATCGCCTTCGGCATGGCGATGCTCAACGGACGCTACGAGGGCTCCGGCAACACCGGGGTGATGCTGGCCGGCGTGCTCACCCTGGGCTGGGCCGCGCTGCCGCTGTTCCTGTTCTCCAGCGACGAGAGCGCCGACCCGACCCGGCTCACCATGCTGCCGCTGCGGCCCGGCCCGCTGCTGCGCGGTTCGCTGCTGGCCTCGCTGATCGGGCCCGGCCCGCTGATCAGCCTGGTGCTGGTGACCGGCGCGGTGCTGTCCGGCGCCACCGGGGGCGCCGCAGCCGCCACCGCGGTGGTCGCCGTGCCGCTCGCCCTGCTCTGCCTGGTCACGCTGTCCCGGGCGGTCGCGGCCGGGAACGCCCGGATGCTCTCCAGCCGGCGCGGCAAGGACTTCGCGATCTTCGGCGGGCTGGCCTTCGCCCTGCTCGTCCAGGGCGCCAACGTCGGCTCGCAGAGCATCTTCGGCCGGCAGCACGGCCAGGACATCGACCTCGGCCCGCTCAGGCCGATCGCCGCGGTACTGCGCTGGATCCCGCCGGTCAGCGCCGTGGACGCCCCCCGCAGCGTCGGCGCGGGCGAGTACGGGGCGGCGCTGCTCCAGCTCGCCGCGGCCGGTGCGCTGCTCGTCTTGCTGCTGCGCTGGTGGCGGGGCAGCCTCCAGGAGCTGATGGTCACCGCCGACTCCTCCACCCTGGAGGTGGCCCGCGGGGTGCAGAGCGCCCGCGGCTGGCGCTTCCTGCCGGAGGGCCGCACCGGCGCGGTGATGCAGCGCCACCTGCGGTACGCCTGGCGCGAGCCGCGGGCCAAGGCCGCGCTGTTCACCAGCGTCGGGATGACGCTGGTGATCTGCCTGCTGTCGGTGGTGCAGGGCTGGTCGAGCGTCTACCTGCTGGCGATGACCGGGACCTTCCTCGGGCTGCAGATGCTCAACCTGTTCGGCATGGACGGCTCGGCGTTCTGGATGGTCGCCGCCACCCTGCGCACCCCGGCCGATGCCCGGGACGAGCTGCGCGGCCGGGCGTACGCGGTGCTGTCGTACGCCCTGCCGGTCACCGTGGTGCTCGGGCTGGTGCTGGCCGCCGTCACCGGCGACTGGAGCGGGCTGCCGTCCGCCCTCGGCCTCGCGCTGGCAGTGCTCGGCGGCGGCATCGCGCTCGGCTCGGTGTTCAGCGTGCTCGCGCCGTACACCATGCCCGCCGACAGCAACCCGATGCGCAACGCCGCCCCCGGGCAGGGCGGGCTGATCCTGCTCAACCAGTTCGGCTCGATGCTCGGCGTCGCGGTGCTCTCCCTGCCGGTCGGCGGCTACCTGCTCTGGGCGCTGCTCTCGGACGGGCCGAGCTGGCCGCTGCTGCTGCTCGGCCCGGCCTACGGCGCCCTGGTCGCCACCCTCGGCATCCGGCTGGCGGCCCCCCGGCTGCTGGAGCGTGTGCCGGAGATCATGGCCAAGGCCATCGAACGGTAGCTAGGTCTGCCCGGCCGCTCCGGCATCATGGGCCGGAGGGGCGGGGCCGTCGAGGAGAGCAGGGACACACCGTGGGCAAGCGCGCGCAGCAGGGCGACGGGAACGCCGGGCCGCTGCTGGAGCAGGCGGTGCGCTCGGTGCTCACCGCCCCCGACGAGGGGCTGGACCTCGCCCTGGACACCGGGGCCTCGCTGCTGGCCGCCTCGGCCGGGCAGTGGCCGGCGGTCAGCCGGTCGGTGCTCGGGTACGCGGACACCGCGGTGGGCCGCTGCTGGTCCGCCGGCTGGCGCCCGGCCGACCTGGTGCGGGTCGTACGGCGCGGGCTCAAGCCCGTCCACCTGGCCCTCGCGGTGGACCTGATCGCCGCCGAGGCCCGCCGCCACCCCGCCGCCGCCCTGGACCGGCGCTGGCAGGAGCAGCTGCGCGAGCTGGAGGCCGAGGTCTGGTGGCCCGCCGACGAGCAGTACCTCGGCGCCTTCGCCCACCGCCACCGGCTGGACCGCTTCGCGCTCGCCACCGCCCTGCTGGAGCTGCTGCGCAGCTGGGGCCGGCTGCCCCCGATCGCCCCGGTCGGCCCCGCCCCCGGGCAGCAGGGGCCGGTGCGGCGCCCGGCCGGGCCGCAGCATCCCGGGTCGTCGGCCGGGGAGCCGCGGATGCTGGCCCGGATCCGGGCCCTGCTGGCCAAGGCCGAGTCCACCGAGTTCCCGGAGGAGGCCGAGGCGCTGACCGCCAAGGCCCAGCAGCTGATGGCCCAGCACAGCATCGACGACGCGCTGCTGGCCGCCGCCGGGGCCGACCGGAACACCCCGGCGGCGCTGCGGATCGGCGTGGACAACCCGTACGAGGGGCCCAAGACGATGCTGCTGGACGCGGTCGCGGCGGCCAACCGGTGCCGGGTGGTGTGGGCCAAGGAGTTCGGCTTCTGCACCGTGATCGGCTTCGACGGGGACCTGGACGGCGTCGAACTGCTCTACACCTCGCTGCTGGTGCAGGCCACCCACGCGCTCAACAAGGCCGGGTCCGGCAAGGACTCGCGCAGCAAGGCGTTCCGGCAGTCCTTCCTGGTGGCGTACGCGGCCCGGATCCGCGAGCGGCTGACCGCCGCCACCGAGCGGGCCACCAGCGCCGCCGCGGCCGGCCGCCACCTGCGCGAGGACGGCACCGAGGAGCAGCTGCTGCCCGACGAGCGGCTGCTGCCCGCGCTGGCCGCCCGCTCGGCGGCG
Source organism: Kitasatospora sp. NPDC059160 (assembly GCF_042755465.1). NCBI lineage: Bacteria > Bacillati > Actinomycetota > Actinomycetes > Kitasatosporales > Streptomycetaceae > Kitasatospora > Kitasatospora sp. NPDC059160. The sequence goes on from NZ_JBHZCN010000001.1 coordinate 15,887, forward strand.
GTGGACGACGAGGTCGGCCGGCTGTTCCCGAAGCTGGTCTCCCAGCGGGTCCGGGTCAGCGACGGCGAGGGCTGGGCGGCCGGGCGGGCCGCGGCCGACCGCGCCGCCCTGCACGGGCGGGGCGAGATCCACAACCGGCCGCCCGCCTGATAGAAACGACCCGCCACGAACGAAGGGGGATCCGACGTGACGGAGTCGACAGCGGAGTCCGGATACCGGGACCGGGTGCGCGGCGCGCTGCTCGGCGGCGCGATCGGCGACGCCCTGGGCTGGCCGGTGGAGTTCCAGCAGCTCCACCAGATCCGCGAGCGGTTCGGTCCGCAGGGCGTGACCGCGCTGCCGTCCGGGAGCGCCGGGTCGGTGGAGGTCACCGACGACACCCAGATGACGCTGTTCACCGCGGAGGGCCTGATCCGCGGCTTCGTCCGCGGCTGGTCCGGCGGCGGCGGCTCGGTGCCGGAGGCGGTGCACGGCGCGTACCGGCGCTGGCTGCGGACCCAGTACCAGGGCGCCCCGGACACCGAGCCGCAGCCGCGCCCGTACGACGGCTGGCTGCTCGGCCGGCCGTTCCTGTACGCGCGGCGGGCGCCGGGCAACGCCTGCCTGAGCGGGGTGTCCGAGCACCCGGTGTTCGAGGCGCCGGCCCCGATCGGGAGCCCGGGGCCGATCAACCCCGGCTCCAAGGGCTGCGGTTCGGTGATGCGCGCGGCGCCGTTCGGGCTGGCCCGGCTCGGGGCGGAGCAGTCCTTCGGGCTGGCCGTGCAGTGCGCCCAGCTCACCCACGGGCACCCGACCGGCTACCTCGCCGCGGGCGCCTTCGCGGCGCTGGTCGAGCGGTTGGCGGCCGGGACGGAGCCGTGGGCGGCGGTCGGCGAGACGGTGGAGCAGATCCGCGAGCTGCCGAAGTCCAAGGAGACCGTGCAGGCGCTGGCCCGGGCGGTCCGGCTGGCCCAGGAGGCCGAGCCCTCGGCGGACACCGTGGAGCGGGTCGGGCTCGGCTGGATCGCCGAGGAGTGCCTGGCCATCGCGGTGCACTCGCTGCTGGCGGCCACTCTCGACCCCGATCCGGTGCGCACCGCGCTGCTGCTGTCGGTGAACCACTCCGGGGACAGCGACTCCACCGGCGCGGTCTGCGGCAACCTGGTCGGGGCCGCGTACGGCGCCTCGGCGCTGCCCGCCGACTGGGTCGGGGCGGTCGAGGGGCGGGCCGAACTGCTGACGGTCGCGGACGACCTGCTGGTGCTGTTCGGCAGCCGCGACCCGGGCCACCCGGCGCTCGGCGGGCGCTACCCCGCCTGGTAGCCGGACGCTCCTCAGCTCGCCCCGGGGTCGGCGACCTGGCCGAGGAACAGCGGCCGCCCGGTGGCGGTGTCCCGGATCAGGAACAGGAACGGCCGGTCGATGTGCAGCTGGACGGGCCGGTCCGGGGCGGGCGCCGCCGCGACGCCGATCCCGACGCCGCTGCCGGCCGCCGCGACCGTCCCCTCCTCGTCGACCTGGACGGTGGCCTTCTGCACCACCGTGCTGACGGCGAGCGGCGGCTGGTCGGCGATGCCGCCGAGGTCGGCCCGGTCGAAGACCGAGTGGACGCCGAGCGAGCGCAGCGCGGGGCTCAGCTCGTTCGAGGTGTCGAAGTGGAAGCGCGGCAGCTGGAGGTCGACCGGCCGTTCGGCGAGGGCGCCGAGGATCCGGTCGAGCTGGGGCTGGTCCAGCCCCTTGGCGAAGGCGGCGAAACCGCCCTGCGCGGGGACGATCAGGTCCATCGCCAGACCGCCGCCCTGGTACGGGAGTTCCACGGCCTGCCAGGGCTCGCCGACGATCCCGCCGGGGCCGTCCGCGTACTTGAACTCACCGGCCTGGCTCATCGACGGGACGGCCGGGGCGGATCCGTCGAGCTTGTGGAACGGGCGGTCCGCGGTCTGCCCGGGCTTGAACGCCGAGGCCCACTTCGCCTTGAGGTAGAGCGCGTCGGTGAGGACCAGCCGGGTGTCGGCGTTGATCGTGTTCGGTGCGAAGAGGTCCTTGATCTGCCCCTCGGTGGCCTTCTCCACGGCGGAGTTGACGGCCTCGCGGGAGCCGTTCGGGTCCTTGCCGAAGTCGGTGGTGCGCACCCCGGCGTCGAAGGCGGTGGCGAGCGTGGCCAGGTAGTCGGGCTTCACCGCGAAGCCCTGCTGGGCCCAGACCTGGTCGCTGCGGCGCAGGGTGAGTCCGTCGGTGGCCGGGACGGGCCGGTCGAGCGCGCCGACGGCGAGGGCGTACTGCTTCGGGTCGAGGTCGGTGTGCAGGGCCTTGGCGAGTTCCTCGGCGGTGGCACCGCGCGCGCCGGGCAGCAGCATGGCGAGCACGGTGGACAGCCCGGACGGCGAGACCACCAGGTTCTGCCCGGCGGTGTCCGGCTTCGCGGTGAGGGTGTGCAGGAGGTCCAGGCCGAAGGCGTCGGTGGCCTTGGCGGTGGCGGCCACCGAGGCCTGGTCGACGGCGGGCCGGGTGGCCGGCGCGGAGGCCCGCTGCTCCCCGGTGGCGGCGGTGCCGGGGCCGGTGCTGCCGCAGCCGCTGACCAGCGGTGCGGCGAGCGCGGCGGCGAGGAGCAGTGCCGCGGGGCGGCGGGGCGGGCGACGACGGGTTCCGCTGCTGCTGTTCGTCATGGCCCTTCGACGCGGCACCCCTCCGCCCGGTTCCGGCTCAGTCCCAGAGCGCGCCGAACTCCAGCAGTTCGTCCCGGTGCTCGATCCGCTCGACCCACTCCGCGGGCCAGACCGCCTCGCCGTGGTGGGCGCCGGCGAAGGCACCGGTCAGGCAGGCGAGCGAGTCGGAGTCGCCGCTGGAGTAGGCGGCCCGGCGGACGGCGGCCACCGGGTCGTCGGGCAGCAGCAGGAAGCAGAGCAGGCCGGTGCCGAAGGCCTCCTCGGCGACCCAGCCCTCGCCGGTGGCCAGGCAGGGGTCGGCCTCGACGTCGGGGGCGGCGAGGGCGGCGTCCAGCTGGTCGAGGACCGTGAGGCAGTCGTCCCAGCCGCGGGCGATGACGGCCTGCGGGGAGGCGCCGTACCAGTGGTCGGCGAGGTCGCCGAGCCAGAACTCGTCGTAGCGCTCGCGGCCGGCCAGCGCGTACGCCCGCAGCACGGCGGGCAGTCCGGCGGGCGGGACGCCCTCGGCGAGCTTGCGCACGGCGTAGGCGGTGAGGTCGCTGGCGGCGAGCGCGGTCGGGTGGCCGTGGGTGAGCGCGGACTGGAGTTGGGCGGCGCCGGAGAGCTGCCGGGCGTCCAGGTCGCGGATCAGGCCGAGCGGGGCGACCCGCATGTTGGCGCCGCAGCCCTTGGAGCCCACGTCGCTGGCCTGCTGCCAGCGGTACTCGTCGTGGCTGAGCCGCTCGCAGGCGCGCAGGCAGGTCATGCCGGGGGCGCGGTTGTTCGACGGGGAGCGCCACCAGTCGACGAACTCCTCGCGGACCGGGCGCGCCAGCCGCAGCGGCGTCAGCGGGCCGCGGGCCAGGGCGGTGCGCAGGCCGCGGGCGAGGGCGAGCGTCATCTGGGTGTCGTCGGTGACCAACGCCTTCCGCGGCAGCGGGAGTCGCCGCCAGTCCGGGTGGTCGGCGGCGATCCGCTCGACGTCCTGGAACTCGGTCAGCCGGCCCATCGCGTCGCCGATCGCCAGCCCCAGCAGTGCCCCCGTCGCCTTGCCCACGGCCTTCTCCCCCGCTTCCCGTCACACGTCGACCAACAGCTCCTTGAGCCCGCGGATCACGTAGCCGGGGTTCCACTCGGGCTCGCGGACCAGCCGCAGGCCCGGGGCCCGGCGCAGCAGCGTGCCGTAGGACTCGGTGAGCTCCAGTCTGGCAAGAGGGGCGCCCAGACAGAAATGGATTCCGGCGCCGAAGGTGACGTGCGGGTTGTCGGTGCGGCCGAGGTCGAGGCGGTCGGGGTCGGCGAAGCGCTCCGGGTCGCGGTTGGCGGAGCCGAAGAGCAGGGCGATCTCGGCGCCGCGCGGCACGGTGACCCCGCGGACCTCGATGTCCTCCAGCACCCAGCGCTCGAACATCTGCAGCGGGGTGTCCCAGCGCATCAGTTCCTCGACGGCGGTGGGCAGCAGGGCGTCCACCGAGCCGCGCAGCCGGGCGAGTTCGCCGGGGTGGCGGAACAGCGCCCACCAGCCGTTGCCGGTGGTGTTGACGGTCGCCTCGTGGCCGGCGTTGAGCAGCAGCACGCAGGTGGAGACCATCTCCTGCTCGCTGAGCGCGTCGGAGCCCTCCTGGGCCTGGATCAGCGCGCTGATCAGGTCGGTGCCCGGGTTCCCCCGGCGCTCGCGGATCAGGGCGCGCAGGTAGTCGGAGAACTCGGTGCTGGCGGTGACGGCCCGGCGGGCGGCCTCCTCGCTCGGGTTGAGCTCGAACATCCCGGTGATGTCGGCGGACCAGGGGCGCAGCAGGTGCCGGTCGCCCTCCGGCACGCCGAGCATCTCGGCGATCACGGCGACCGGCAGCGGCTCGGCGACGGCGGAGATCAGGTCGCCGCCGCCGGCCGCGAGCAGGTCGTCGACGAGTTCCCCGGCCAGCCGCCGGACGGTCGGCCGCAGCCCTTCGACCATGCGCGGGGTGAAGGCCTTGGAGACCAGCCGGCGGATCCGGGTGTGGTCGGGGGCCTCCAGGTCGAGCAGCCCGTGGTCGTTGAGGGTGTGGAAGGGCTCGTGCGCCGGGTCGGGTTCGGGGCGGCCGAACTCCTGGTGGCTGAACCGGTGGGTGTAGGTGCGGCCGAGCCGCCGGTCGCGCAGCAGGGCGCTGACGTCCTCGTGGCGGGAGACCAGCCACTGGTTCGTCGGCTCGTGGTACGTCACCGGCGCGTGCTCGCGCAGTTCGGCGTACGCGTCGTACGGGTGGGCCACGAACTCCGCCGACCAGGGGTCGAACTTCGCCGTCGTCGTCATCGCTCGATCACTCCAGGCCGTGAGGGGAAGCCGGGAAGATCATCGTATGCGTGCGGTACGTCCGTAAAGGGTCCTTACGCCCCCTCCAGCACCAGCCGGCGCACCAGCCTCGGCAGCGCCCGGGAGATCGGCTCCCGGATCACCTCGGCCGCGGCCGCGTCGTACGGGGTCTCCTCGGCGTTCACGATGATCAGCTTCGCGCCGCTCCGCACCGCGTTGTACGGCAGCCCGGCGACCGGGAACACCTGGAGGCTGGTGCCGACCGCGACGAAGACCTCGCAGGCCCGGGCGACGGAGTCGGCCTGACCGAGCACCTCCTGGTCCAGGTTCTCGCCGAACATCACGATCCGCGGCTTGAGGATGCCGCCGCACTCCCGGCAGGCCGGGTCCGGCTCCCCCGCCTCGACCCGGGCCAGCGCCTGCGCCATCGACCCGACCACCCGGCAGCTCAGGCACTGGGTCTCCCGGGCGTTGCCGTGCAGTTCGAGCACCTTGCGGGCGGTCAGGCCGGCCCGCTGGTGCAGCCCGTCGATGTTCTGGGTGAGCACCCGCAGCGGCAGCCCGGAGCGCTCCAGGTCGACCAGCGCCCGGTGCCCGGCGTTCGGCTCGGCGTCCAGCCCGGCCGTCTCCAGCCGCATCCGCCAGGCCCGCGCGCGCACCTTCGTGTCGTCCCGGTACGGGCCGATGGTGACCAGTTCCTCGGCCGACGGGTCCTTGCGCCACAGCCCCTGCGGGCCGCGGTAGTCGGGGATGCCGGAGTCGGTCGAGATGCCCGCGCCGGTGAGCACGGCGATCAGGGGGCGCTTCGCGTTCATGCCCCGGACGGTACGGGCGGCGGGGCGCGGCGGCCACCGAAAATCCGGATGCGCCCCGTCAACTCCCGCCGCACACTGGGCCGGTCACCCACCGTTGCCGTGAAGGAGCCCCGTGCAGGGAGCAGTCAGCGTCTCGCCCGCCCAGATCCCCGAGCTGTTGCTCGGCCTGGCCACCGTCCGCCCGGTGTTCCTCTGGGGCGCCCCCGGGATCGGGAAGTCCTCCCTGGTCAGGGCGTTCGCCGAGTCGCTCGGTCTGGAGTGCGTGAGCCTGGTCGGCACCCAGCTCGCCCCGGAGGACCTGATCGGCGTCCCGCAGCTCACCCCCGAGGGCCGCTCCCGGTTCTGCCCGCCCGAGCAGATCGCCCGCGACGAGCCGTACTGCCTGTTCCTGGACGAGCTCAACGCGGCCTCGCCGGACGTCCAGAAGGCCTTCTACTCGCTGATCCTGGACCGCCGGATCGGCTCCTACGAGCTGCCGCCCGGCTCCATTGTGATCGGCGCCGGGAACCGCGCCACCGACGGCGCGCTCGCCCGCCCGATGGCCTCCGCGCTGGTCAACCGCATGGTCCACGTCCACCTGCGGGCCAGCGCCGAGGACTGGCTGCGCTGGGCGGCCGGCGCCGGGATCCACCCCTGGATCCTCGACCACCTCACCGACCGGCCGGACCACCTGTGGTCCGCCCCGCCCAAGACCGAGGAGCCGTTCTCCACCCCGCGCGCCTGGCACATGCTCTCCGACGCGCTGAACTCCTTCGGCCCCACCTTGGACGAGGAGACCCTCAAGGTGGTCACGTACGGGCTGCTCACCCCGCAGCACGCGATCGCCTTCTGCGGCTACGCGAAGATCGTCCGCAACTCCTACGGCCTGGAGGCGATCCTCAAGGGCGACGCCCGCTGGCCGCACCGGCTGGAGGACCGCGACCTGCTCTACTACCTGGCCGACGCCTTCCGCGGCCGGCTGGTCAAGGAACTGCCCGCCAGCAAGGAGCACGCCTCCGGGGCGCAGCGGCAGACCGCCTTCCGGGCCAAGTCGCTGCTGGTGCAGCTGGCCGAGATCTCGGTGGAGGTCGCCCAGACGGTGATCGCGGACGGCGCGGACGGCAACCCGGTACTGCCCTCCTGGTTCCTGATCGAGGCCGCCCGGGACATGCCCCGACTGGTCGAGGCCCGCCGGTGAAGCGGCCGGCCAAGGCCGCCGCGAAGAAGCCCGACCCGGGCACCGTGGCCTTCGAGGAGGGCGTCCGGCTGCTGCGCGGCAACCCGGCCCTCGCCGCCCTGCGGGCCGACGTCTGCCGCTCCGAGGAGTGCACCACGGCCCCGCCCGACGGCTGGGCGGTGGCCGACTCCGACGGCACCCTGCACGTCAACCCGCGCCGCCGGGCCGAACCCGAGGAGTGGGCCTGGGTGCTGGCGCACGGCCTGCTGCACCTCGGCTTCGGCCACCTCCCGGGCGACCGCGGCACCCGCACCCAGCCCGACCCGTACCAGGTCGCCGCCCGCTGCGCCGTGGTCAACCGCTTCCTCGCCACCTTCCCGGTCGGCCGCGCCCCGGTCACCCTCCCGCAGGAGTACCCGGGCGGGGACGAGGAGGAGCTGGCCGAGCGCTGGCGCCGCGACGGCCTGCCCCTGCCCGGCACCGCCGGGACGGCCGGCACCGCCGACTGCGACCAGCTGCTGGTCGAGTGGCGCGGGCACGGCCGGGCCCGCGAGGACTGGCCGGCGGCCTTCGCGGCCGCCCTCACCCGCACCATGTCCGCCGCGATGGACCGGGCCGGCGGCCGGATCGACGCCGAGACCGGCGAGCGCCTGCCCGAACGGCCCTGGAACCGGGCGCTCAACTGGTTCGTCTCCTCGTACCCGCTGCTCGGCGGCATCGCGGCCGGCCTCACCGTCGTCGCCGACGCCGAACTCGCCCGGGCGCACGGCATCGCCGTCGCCGCCGTCAACGCCGAGGCCGCCGAGATCTACGTGAACCCGCTGCGCCACCACTCCGACGAGGAGTGGCGGTTCATCCTCGGCCACGAGATCCTGCACGCCGCCCTGCGGCACGGCGAGCGCCGCGGCGGACGGGACCCGTTCCTGTTCAACGTCGCCGCCGACTACGTCATCAACGGCTGGCTGCTGGAGATGAACGTCGGCGAGATGCCCGACGGGCTGCTGCACGACCCGCAGCTGAAGGGCCTGTCGGCCGAGGAGGTGTACGACCGGATCGCCCGCGACCAGCGCCGGATCCGCCGGCTCGCCACCCTCGCCGGGAAGAACCGCCCGGACATCCTCGGCGAGCCGCTGGGGCCGCCGCGGGACTACGTCGACCTGGACGACTTCTACCGGCGCGGCCTCCAGCAGGGCTTCGAGCTGCACGGCCGTGAACGCGGGCTGCTCCCGGCCGGGTTGGTCGAGGAGATCCGCGCGCTCGCCCACCCGCCGCTCCCCTGGGACGCGCGACTGGCGCGCTGGTTCGACGAGTTCGTGCCGCGCCCGGAGCCGGTGCGCAGCTACTCCCGCCCGGCTCGCCGGCAGTCCGCCACCCCGGACATCCCCCGGGCCGGCCGCTACCACCCCGAGGAGGAGGTGCCGCGCTGCACCTTCGGGGTGGTCCTGGACACCTCCGGCTCGATGGACCGGACGCTGCTCGGCAAGGCCCTCGGCGCGATCGCCTCCTACGCCGCCGCCCGGGACGTCCCGGCCGCCCGGGTGGTGCACTGCGACGCCGCCCCGCACGACGCCGGGTACCTCCCGGTCGAGGAGATCGCCGGGCGGCTGCGGGTGCACGGGCGCGGCGGCACCGTCCTCCAGCCGGGCATCGACCTGCTGGAGCGGGCCGAGGACTTCCCGCCCGGGGCGCCGGTCCTGGTGATCACCGACGGCATGTGCGACGTGCTGCGGCTGCGCCGGGAGCACGCCTTCCTCGTCCCGCGCGGAGCCGGACTGCCGTTCACCCCGCGCGGACCGGTCTTCCGCATGAGCTGACGGGCTGACGGGCCGACGGGCCACCGGGCCACCGGGCCACCGGACGGTCAGGCCAGCGCCAGGGCGGGAGCGGTACCGGTCCGCACCAGCGGGGACAGCGCCACCAGGTAGCAGGCGGCGGCCAGCGGGATGAAGGCCAGGTCGGCCGCCGAGGCGACGGTGCCGACCAGCATCAGCACCGGGCTCCACCAGCGCAGCGTCCGGGCCGCGCCGACCGAGGCGGCGACCAGCAGGGCCAGCAGGCCGACGTAGAACAGCAGCGGGCCGACCTGGTAGACGGCGGGGAGCACCCCGGGGACGGACTGCACCCGGTCGAACAGCCTCGACTGCTCGGCCTTGTCCGCCGCGGCCAGGCCGACGCACAGGTCGATCCCGATCTGCGCCAGCGAGGCCGCCAGGCCCGCGAACGCCGTCCCCAGCGCGGCGTTCGCGGCCAGCCGCCCGGCGGTGGTGCCGCGCGGGGCGAGCAGTCGGCGCAGCGCGAGGAAGACCGGGGCGAACAGCAGCAGCCCGGCGAACATCGCGGTGTGGCCGAGCGTCCAGCCGAGGCCCGGCTCGCGGGAGCCGGGCACCAGGCGGATGCCGCCGTACAGGGCCATCAGGGCGGGGGCGCCGACGGCGGCGTAAGCGGTGAGGCGGGTGTTCCGGATGGCGTTCATCTGACGATCTCCTGCGGTGTCCGTGGTCCGTTCCGACACCGCAGAGCCTCCCGGCCCGACCCCTCGTCGCGGATCGCCCGTACCGGCGAAACCGGCCCCTCCCCCGCAAGGGGGAGTCCCCTCAGGACTCCCCCGCCACCACCGCCCCGGCCTCGTACGCGAACACCACCGCGTGCACCCGGTCGCGCAGTCCGAGCTTGCTCAGCACATTGCTGACGTGGGTCTTCACGGTGTGCTCGCTGACCACCAGCTCGGCCGCGATCTCCGCGTTGGACAGCCCACGCGCGATCAGCTGCAGCGTCTCCTGCTCGCGCAGGGTCAGCTGCTCCAGCAGCTTGGACGGCGGCCGCACCGCCCGCTCCCGGCCGCCCGGGCGGCGGGCCGCGAACTCGCCGATCAGCCGCTTGGTCACCGAGGGCGCGAGCAGCGCCTCGCCCGAGGCCACCATGCGCACCCCGTGCGCCAGGTCGTCCCGGCGGACGTCCTTCAACAGGAAGCCGCTGGCGCCCGCGTACAGCGCGTCGAAGACGTAGTCGTCGATGTCGAAGGTGGTCAGCATGATCACCTTGGTGGCCGGGAACTCCTCGCACACCCGGCGGGCCGCCTCCAGGCCGTCCATCACCGGCATCCGGACGTCCAGCAGCAGCACGTCCGGGTTGTGCGCGCGCACCGCCTCGACCGCCTCGGCGCCGTCGCAGGCCTCGGCGACCACCTCGATGTCCGGCTGGGCGTCCAGGATCATCCCGAACCCGGCCCGCACCAGCTCCTGGTCGTCCGCGACCACCACCCGTATCGGCGTCATCCGCCCACCCTCTCCACCACGCCCGTCGGCCCCAGCGGCAGCCGGACACTCACCAGGAAACCCCTGCCCTCCGGCCCCGGACCGGCCTCGGCCCGGCCGCCGCAGGCCGCGGCCCGCTCGCGGATGCCGACCAGCCCGCGCCCGCCGGACCAGCCGGCCACCGTACGGTCGGCGGCCGGCGGCATCCCGCGACCGTTGTCGGAGACCACCACCTCCAGCACCCCGTCGACCCGGCCCACCCGGATCGCCACCCGGTCCGCCCCGGAGTGCTTGACCGTGTTGGTCAGCGCCTCCTGCACGATCCGGTACGCGGCCGCCTCCACGTCGGCGGGCAACCCGCCCAGCCCGTCCGCGAGTTCGAGGTCCACCCGCAGGCCCGTCCCGCGCACCCGCTCGGCCACGTCGGCGAGTTCGGCCAGCCGGGGCTGCGGCGCCAGCTCCCGCTCCGCCTCCGGGTCCTTCAACACACCGAGCACCCGCCGCAGTTGCACCATCGCGTCGCGGCCCGCGTCGGCGATGGTGTCGAAGGCGCGGATCGCCCGGTCCGGGTTGTCGCGCACCACCAGCGGCCCGGCCTCGGCCTGGATGACCATCAACGACACCGCGTGCGCCAGGATGTCGTGCATCTCCCGGGCGATCCGGGCCCGCTCCTCGGCGACCGCCCGGGCCGCCTCGCTGGCCGCCCGCACCCCCGCCTCCCGCGCCCGCTCGGCCTGCATCCGGGCCAGCTCCCGCTGGGTGCGCACCAGGGCGCCGAAGACGAAGGAACCGCCCGAGGTCAGCACGCTGAACAGCGCGCCGTTCGGCGAATGGGTGCCGATCACATTGGCGACCACCACGACCGCCAGCACCGGCCAGCGCTGCCGGTCGGGGAAGCGCTCCGCGATGGTGTACATCCCGATCACCGCGTACAGCGGTACCTGCGGGTTCGCCGAGTGCGCCACCACCGACAGCGCCAGCGAGGGAACGGCGCCCGCGATCAGGCCCAGCAGCGAGACCTTGCGCCGCCAGGGCAGGAACAGCGCGGTGGACACCGCCAGCGGGTACACCCACCAGGGCCAGTCGGTGTCGTCGTTGTAGACCGACCAGACCGACACCGCCGCCGAGCAGACCGCCAGGAAGGTGTCCAGCACGTACGGGCTCAGCCCGGCCGTCCGGCTCCGCCAACGCGCCGCGCGCTCCACCGTCGTACCTCCCCCGTACCCGGGGACCCCGTCCCCGCGGAGAAGATCATGCCCTACCGGCAGAACCACTGGCACCGCCCGGCCGGGAGCCTCCCGATCGGACACCGCCCGGTCAGACACCGCTGACCGTCACACCGCCGGTCTCCGCCCGCGCCGTGATGCTGTGCGCCGCGCCCGGCCGCGAGGGGACGCCGACGTCCGCCCCGCCCGACCCCGCCTGCGCGTCCACCGCGTACGCCTCCCCGGACGGCACCCGCAGCCGCACCCCGCCGTTGCCGACCCGGGCCTCCAGCGCCGACGGCGCCGCCGCGAAGTCGGCCCGCACGCCGCCGTTGGTCGCGCTCAGGCGCGCCGTCGGGGAGGTCAGCCCGGTGGCCTCGACCCCGCCGTTCTCCACCGCGGCCTCCACCGCGGCGGACAGCCCCGTCAACCGCACCCCGCCGTTCTCCTCCTTGATCCGCACCTTGGTGCCGGCCGGCACCTGCACCTCGTACCCGACCCCGCAGGAGTCGCAGGAGTACCCCAGCCGCAGCACGCCGTCCTTCACCTCGTGGGTGCTCTTCGGCGCGGACCCCCGGTAGCTCTGCTTCTCGACGACGTGCACCGAGTCACCGGTGCCGGTCACCACGACCCCGCCGTTCTCCCCCTCGACCACCAGCTCCCCGACCGGCTCGGCCACCCCGTACGCCACCGTCCGGTGCTCGTCCGACTCCAGGAACGGCAGGCACCCCTGCATCCCCAGCACCACCGCCGCCGTGATCGCCACCGCGCCCAGCACCCGCTTCATGTCCGGCCCCCTTCGCAAAGCCCCGCCGTCCCGACACCGAGAACCCTCCCGCGACCGGCCCCCTCGGCACCTCCCTCCGCGGAGCGGTTCCCGGCCCTCCCCCGTGCGGGGGATGGCGGGCAATTCACGGATTCACCGGCGCGGCCGCCGCTTCGCCGGTAGCTTGTTTGCCCGCGCTCAACCTCCCGGAGCCGCACCACGCCCAGGCACTGACGACGAGGGCTGATCAGGCAATGGCCAACACCCCGCCCGGCGGACCGGGTCCCGCGACCGGCCACGGCCTGGACGACCGCGTGCCCTTCCTGGCCCGGCTCGACCACGCCGACCGCACCGCCCTGCTCGCCCTCGGCCACCGGCTCGACTACCCCGCCCGCTCCACCGCACTGCGCGAGGGCGAACCCTCCGACCACGTCCTGCTCGTCCTGCACGGCTGGCTCAAGGTGACCGCCCTCGCCGAGAACGGCTACGAGGCCCTGCTCGCCCTGCGCGGGCCGGGCGACATCGTCGGCGAGTCCGCCGCCCTCAGCGGCCGGCCCCGGGCCGCCACCGTCACCGCACTGGAGCAGGTCTCCGCCACCGCCGTCGACCGGGCCGCCTTCACCACCTACCTGCAGAACACCCCCGCCGCCGCGATGCAGCTCCTGGCACTCTCCACCGACCGGCTGCGCGCCGCCGACCGGCACCGGCTCAAGTTCGCCTCGCTCAGCGTCAGCGAACGCCTCGCCGACCTCCTGCTGGAACTCGCCCGCACCCACGGCCGCCGCACCGCCGAGGGCATCGTCGTCTCCGTCCCGCTCAGCCAACAGGAACTCGCCGGCTCCGTCGGTGCCTCCCGCGAGGCCGTCGCCCGCCTGCTCAAGTCCCTGCGGGACCGCGGCATCGTCGTCACCAGCCGCCGCTCCCTGGTCGTCGCGCGCCCCGACCTGCTCCGGAGGCCCGGCCAACTCCGCTGATCCGCACAGCAGTTCTGTGCACACCGTCACAGAGCGAGTACCTCAACGGCGCTCACGCCGACCTGCCCGGCACGGGCAGGCTGAGGCCGACGACGAATCGAGAGGCGACCATGACCGATCCGGTGAACCACACCATCCTGCTGCTGGACATCGAACAGTTCGGCCGACGGGACGACGTCGAGCAGGCCTTCATGCGCCGCATGCTCTACTCCGTCCTGCACGAGACGCTGCGCAGCGCCGGGGTCGAACCCGCCGAACAGCGCCTGGAGGACCGTGGCGACTCGGTGATGGCCCTGATCAACGCCACCGTCCCCAAGGCCCGGCTGCTGCACGCGCTGATCAACGAGACCCCCACCCTGCTGCACGCCAACAACCGCCTCGCGGCCGCCGGCGCCCGGGTACGGCTGCGGATCGTGCTCGCCTCCGGCGAGGTCGCCGTCCAGGAACTCGGCGGAGCCCTCGGCGGCGCCGTCGGCTGGGACCTCAACCAGGCCTTCCGGCTGCTCGACTCGACCCCGCTCCGGGAAGCCCTCCGGCACCGCGAGGGGCCCTGCGCCCTCGCCGTGTCCGACGCGCTCTACCAGGGCATCGTCCGGCACGGCCACGGCGGCCTGGCGCCGGAGGCGTTCCACCGGGTCACCGTCCAGGGCAAGGAGGGCGAGTTCCCGGCCTGGCTGCACGGCGCACCCGCCCCCGACGCCCCGGAACCCGCCCCGGCGAGCGCCCCGACCACCACCCGGGCCCTGGCAGCGGCCCCGCCCCCGGCACCGGCGGCCGCCCAGGGCGCCGCCACCTTCCAGTTCCTCGGCGGCACCCCCACCTTCGGCGGCAACCTCATCGGCGGCGACCAGCACGTCGTCTCCGGCGGCCAGGTCCACGGCGACGTCAACACCGGCAACACCGTCGGCGGCGACCGATGACCACCACCGCCGAGCCGGAGGCCGCGGACCAGGAGGACGGCCTCCAGGAAGCCCCGCCCGAGGACCCGCAGAACGCCGTGGAGGCCGTCCAGGAACTCCTGGAGCACGTCCCGGACTCCTTCGCCGGCCGCACCTACCTCTTCGCCGGCGGCACCCCCGGCTTCGGCGGCGACCTCATCGGCGGCGACCGGCACACCGTCTCCGGCGGCCAGGTCCACGGCGACGTCGTCACCGGCCACAAGACCACGATCTACCAGGTCGGCGGGGCCGCACTGCACGCCTCCGGGCTGGTCCCGACCGATGAACTCATCGCCCTGGTCGAGGTCTTCCGGCCCGGACCGGCCTTCGACCAGGCTCTCGTGCACCTCCGCGAGCAACGGGTCCTGGTCCTCACCGGCCGGGCGGACACCGGCCGCCGCGCCGCCGCACTGATGCTGCTGCGTGAGCTGGGCATCGACCGGATTCGAAACCTGGACCCGGATGTCAGTCCCACCGCCCTGCTCAACGGCGTCGAACGGGCCGAGGGGTACGTGCTCACCGACTACACGGCCTCCCGCACCCGCCCACTGCTCCGATCCGACCTCCACCGCCTGCGCGAGGCACTCGCCAAGCAGGACGGCTACCTGGTCATCACCACCACCCCCTCCCCCACGCTCCGCGAACTCCCCACGGTCGGCTGGTCACCGCCCGACCCGGGGCTCGTCCTCGGTGCCCATCTGCGGGCACTGCGGGACGACGGCGTCCCCTTCGAGCAGCTGCTCGCCCTGGACCCCGTCGAGGGGTTCCTGGCCAAGTACCCGCCGATCCGGGAGATCGCCGAGTTCGCCGTCAGGCTGGCGGCCTACTCCCCGCTGACCGGCAGGCCCTCCGACCTCGCCGACTTCGGTCGGGGCGCGGTCCAGGAGAAGGTCGGCCGCTGGTTCGGGGACGACGGACTCCCCCTCCACGACAAGGCCTTCCTGATCTCCCTGGCCGTCTTCGACCACGCCCCCTACACCCTCGCCGCCGAGTGCGCCGACAAGCTGTTCCGCCGCCTGGAGACCATCCGCACCCCCGGCCGCCCGGACGGCATCCCGCCGTTCGGCAGCTCGGTCGAGGACCGGATGGCCCTCGCCCGGGCCGAGCTCACCGAGGAGTCCGAGCAGACCCCCTGGGGCCCGGTCCCCCAGCGGATGGCCTCCTTCCTGGACCCCCGTACCTCCCCCACCCTGCTGCGCGAGGTCTGGACGAGCCACCCCTCCGCCCGCCCCGCGATCACCGGCTGGCTGAACGCCCTGGCCACCGACTCCCGCGCCCTGGTCCGCACCCGGGTGGCCTCCACCACCGCCCTGCTGGCCTCCGTCGACCTCTCCGCCGCCATGAGCGGGCTGCTCGGTCCCTGGTCCGGCGCCAAGGACTTCCGGCTCTGCCTCCAGGCCGCCAACAGCCTCGCCCTCGCCTACCACGCGGGCACCGCGGCCGTGCCCCGCATCCTGCGCGGCTGGGCCGGCGACGACAACGCCCGCCGCCGCTGGACGGCCATCCGCTGCTACGCCCTGCTCGGCCCGCTGCTGCCGACCCAGGCCCTGGAGGCCTTCGCCCTGGCCGCCGAGCGGCTGACCGCCGGCGAGCTCGACCAGCTGACCGCCGGGTTCCGGCCCGGCGCGCGGCCGTCGGAGCAGCCCGACCGCCACCAGGCGCTCGGGCTGCTCGAAGCGGCCGAGCTGATGCTGCTCTCCGCCGAGGCCGAGCTGACCCTGCGCACCCTGGTCCGCTGGCTCTCCGGCCCGGCCGCCCTGCGCCAGCTGGCCCTGGCCGCCTTCCTGACCGCCGCGCAGCGCACCGAGGACACCGCCGTGGGCCAGCCGCTGCTGCTCGACTGGTACGCCCGGAGCCCGCGACCCGAGCCGGGAGGTGTGCGCAGCGTCACCGTGCTGCCCGCGCCCGAGGAGCCCGCGCCGGTCCGAGCGCTGCTGGTCGCCCTGTGGCGCACGGCCCTGGAGGACCCGCACTACCGCGATGCCGCCCTGGGGGTGCTGCGCGGCTGGCTGGTCGGCGCCGCCGACCAGCCCGGCACCACCGCCCGGCTCACCGAACTCTTCGACGACCTGGCCGTCACCGAGCGCGACCGCCGGCGGCTCGACCACCTGGTCCGCACCGTACGCGCCGACGGCCCGGCGACCGCGGCGCTGCCCGGCAACTGACACAGCACCGTCCGACCCGTCCCGATCCTGGAGCACCCGCGCATGTCGGCACGACACCGCCCCGACCTCCCCCACGGAGACCTGACCGACCCGGTCCTGACGGTCCACCCGCTGGGCCGCGCGCTCGGCCTGCCCAAGCGCCCGGCCGCCCGGGCCGACTCCGCCCTCGTCCTGACCACCCCGTCCGGGGAGCACCAGGTCTACCTGCCCCCGCACCGCCCGGGGTTCAGCGACCTGGTGGGCCGCAACTACCAGGCCGCGTACGAGGTCGACCTCGGCCTGCACCACCTGCGGGCCGAGGAGCGGCTGCCCGGCCGGGACGACGTCGGGGCCTTCGAGGCCGTGGTGGAGATCGACTGGCAGGTGTCGGCCGCGGAGCTGGTCGTGGCGAGCCGGATCCGCGACGTCCCCGCGCTGCTGGTCCCGCGGATCCGGCAGCGGATGCGGGCGGTCACCCGCCACCTCTCCACCGACCGGAGCGGCGAGGCCGAGTCCGCCGTCCAGGAGGAGCTGGACGGCTTCCCGGTCGCCGAGGCCGAGGGCCTGCGGGTGCGCTGCACCGTCCAGTTGGACATCGACCAGGCCGCCCGCGAGCAGAAGGAGCGGCTGCGCGGCTACCACTTCGACACCCAGGCCCACCCGCACGCCCTCCGGCAGGTCCAGGAGTCCAACGAGGTCCTCGCCGCGAAGGCGAAGTTCTACCAGTACCACCTGGAGCAGGGCGGGGTGACCGCCTGGGCCCTCCAGGTGGCCGCTCACCCCGAGGACCTGAAAGCGGCCCTCACGTACTTGAAGGACGAGCAGCAGGAGCTGGTCCAGGGCCAGCTCCAGGTGATCCAGCGGCTGCTCGACCAGAACGGCCTGGAGGAGTTCGAGCTGGAGGGCCCGCGCCAGGAGGCGAAGGCCGCGCTCGAAGCGATCCTGCGCCACCGCCCAGCGGGCCCGGGCACGCCCCGGCTCGACAAGGGCCCGAACCCGCCGTTGCCGCAGTGAACCCGAGGAGTTCCGCCGTGTCCGCCCCCGCCGGTACCGCCCCGGTGCCCCCGCCGCCGGGTACCGCCCTGCTCGCCGAGCTGCGCACCGAGATCGCCCGCGCGGACAGCAAGGCGGCCGTCCTGGTCGCCGCCCTCGGCGTGATCGTCGGAGTGCTCGGCGGCCTGCTCACCAGCACCGGCTGGGCGCCGCAGCAGCTCTCCGGCGCGGCGAAGGCGTTGCTGGCCCTCGGCGGCCTGGGCATCGCCGTCTCCCTGGTCTCGCTGCTGCTCGCGGTGCTGCCCCGCTTCCGGCGCAGCACCTGGCGCCCGGGCCGCCCGCTCGGCTACTTCGGGGACATCCGGCTGGCCGCCGAACGGGGGCTGCTCACCGACGCCCTGGCCGACACCGAGCGGCTGGCCGCGGAGGCCGTGCGGGCCGCGCTCGCGGAGAACAGCCTGATCGCCGCGCGGAAGCACTCCTGGGTCCGGGTCGGCATCCTCGCCTTCGGCGCCGGCCTGTTCTCGCTGGTCACCGCCCTGTTCCTGGGCTGACCGGCCTGCCCCGCCCAGAACCGCCCAGCACCGTCCTGCCCAACCCGTCACCGTACGGACGCCGCCGTGCGCGCGTCCCGTCCCCGAGGACCCCGCCATGACCGAACCGACCTACCCGGACGCCACACCGCCGCCGTACCCGACGGCCGCCCCGCCGCAGTACCCGACCGTCCCGCCCCAGTACCCCACGGCCGCCCCGCAGTACCCGACGGCGCAGCCGCCCGCCTACCCGACCGCCGCTCCCCCGCCGCCGCCCCCGTACCCCGCGCCGGCCCCGCAGCCCCCCGCCCCGCCGCAGTACCCCACCGCCGTCCCGCCCCAGTACGCTCCCCCGCCCCCGCCCCAGCCCCAGCCCCAGCCCCAGCACCCCCAGCACCCCCCGCGCGTCCCCGCCCAGGGCTTCGCCCCGCCGCCCGCCCCGCCCCGGCCGCCGGTCCTCGACCCCACCGTCGACATCGACCCGCACACCGGCCGGGTCCACCTGGCCGCCCGCCAGCGCGGCGCCGACGCCACCGCGGTCGGCCAACTGCTGCTCCAGCTGCCGCACTTCCTGTGCAGCCTGCTGGTCGTCACGCTGGTCTCGCTGCTCCTCCCCGAGCCGCTCAACCTGGTGCTGATCGGCCTCTGGATCGCCTCCGGCGCACTGGTGTTCCACCGCCCGACCGAGAAGGTGCTAGCCCGCTACCTGTTCCGGATGCGTCCGGCGCTGCACTCCGAGCTGACCAGGCTGGAGCCGATCTGGCACCAGGTGACCGCCAAGGCGGGGGTGAACCCGGAGACGTACGACCTGTGGATCGAGGACCACAAGGCCGTCAACGCCACCGCGGCCGCCGGCCACATCGTCGGGGTCACCCGGTACGCGCTGGAGACCCTCCCCGACGCCCAGCTGGCCGCCGTGCTCGCCCACGAGCTCGGCCACCACCGCGGCGGCCACGCCTGGGCGACCCTGCTCGGCTACTGGTACTCGATGCCGGCCCGGATCGCCTGGGCGGTCTTCCGGATCGCGGCGGTCGTGGCGTTCCGGATCGCCTCGGTGTTCTCGCTGCTCGGCGCCCTGGTGGTCGGGCTGGTCTCGGTGGTCCTGGTGGTGGCCGTGGCGCTCTCCTTCCCGCCGCTGCTGCTGGTCCTGGTCACGCCGTACCTGCTGGCCGCGGTCGGCCGCCGCTCCGAGCTGAGGGCGGACGTCCAGGCCGCCGAACTCGGTTTCGCGGACGCCATGATCGAGGTCTTCCACGGCTTCCTGCGGGACGAGGAGGAGGCCCTGGCGGCCGCCGCGCGGGAGAACGGGGGCCGGGCCGTCCGCCCGGGCCTGGGCCGGCGGCTGCTGTCCAGCCACCCGGACACCCACACCCGGATCCGCCGGCTGGAGGACTGGCGCGCGGCCGCGGCCGCCCCGGCCCGGTAGCGCCCGGAACACCCGCCGGGAGCACAGGCCGGAAGCACCGGCCCGGAACACCCGCCGGAAACGCCGCAGGGCGGCCACCCCGTGAGGGGTGACCGCCCTGCGATCAGTGACGCTCGACTCAGCCGGTGTACGGGCCGTAGTCGTAGTCGTCCAGCGGAACCGCCTGGCCGGAGCCGGCGCCGAAGGGCGACAGGTCGTAGTCGTCGTAGCCGACGGCCGAGTACATGGCGGCCTTGGCCTCCTCGGTCGGCTCGACCCGGATGTTGCGGTAGCGGGGCAGACCCGTACCGGCCGGGATGAGCTTACCGAGGATGACGTTCTCCTTGAGGCCCAGCAGCGGGTCCGACTTGGCGTGGATCGCCGCGTCGGTGAGGACCCGGGTCGTCTCCTGGAAGGAGGCGGCCGACAGCCAGGACTCGGTGGCCAGCGAGGCCTTGGTGATACCCATCAGCTGCGGACGGCCGGAGGCGGGGTGACCGCCCTCGGAGACCACGCGACGGTTCTCGGTCTCGAAGCGGCCGCGCTCGACGAGCTCGCCCGGGAGCAGCTCGGCGTCGCCCGACTCGATGATCGTCACGCGGCGGAGCATCTGCCGGATGATGATCTCGATGTGCTTGTCGTGGATCGACACGCCCTGCGAGTTGTAGACCTTCTGGACTTCGGCGACCAGGTGGATCTGGACGGCGCGCTGGCCCATGATGCGCAGGACGTCGTGCGGGTTGGTGGCACCCATGGTCAGCTTCTGGCCGACCTCGACCGCCTCGCCCTCGCTGACCAGCAGCTTGACACGCTTCGAGACCGGGTAGGCGATCTCGTCGGTGCCGTCGTCCGGCGTGATGACGATCTTGCGGGTCTTCTCGGTGTCCTCGATCCGCGCGCGGCCGGTGGCCTCGGAGATCGGGGCCACACCCTTGGGGGTGCGGGCCTCGAAGAGCTCGACGACACGCGGCAGACCCTGGGTGATGTCGTCACCGGCCACACCACCGGTGTGGAAGGTACGCATGGTCAGCTGGGTGCCGGGCTCACCGATGGACTGGGCGGCGATGATGCCGACCGCCTCACCAATGTCGACCAGCTTGCCGGTGGCCAGCGAACGGCCGTAGCAGAAGGCACAGGTGCCGACGGCCGACTCACAGGTGAGGATCGAGCGGACCTTGACCTCGGACACGCCGTGGCGGATCAGCTCGTCCATCAGCACGTCACCGAGGTCGGTGTTGGCGGTGGCGAGCAGCTTGCCGTCGACGGTGATGTCCTCGGCGAGCATGCGGGCGTACACGCTGGTCTCGACGTCGTCGGCCTTGCGCAGCACGCCGTCGGCGCCCACGGAGCCGATCGACAGCTTGAGGCCGCGCTCGGTGCCGCAGTCCTCCTCGCGAATGATGACGTCCTGGGAGACGTCGACCAGACGACGGGTGAGGTAGCCGGAGTCGGCGGTACGGAGGGCGGTGTCCGCCAGACCCTTACGGGCACCGTGGGTGGAGATGAAGTACTCCAGCACGGTGAGACCCTCACGGAACGACGCCTTGATGGGTCGCGGGATGGTCTCGTTCTTGGCGTTGGACACCAGACCACGCATACCGGCGATCTGGCGCATCTGCATCATGTTTCCACGAGCACCCGAGTCGACCATCATGAAGATGGGGTTCGTCTTCGGGAAGTTCTCGTTCATGGCCTCGGCGACCTCGTTGGTCGCCTGGGTCCAGATGCCGATGAGCTCCTGCTTGCGCTCGTCGTTGGTGATCAGGCCGCGCTCGTACTGACGCTGGACCTTCTCCGCCTTCGCCTCGTAGCCCTCGAGGATCTGGGGCTTGTTCGGCGGGACGACGACGTCGGAGATCGAGACGGTGACGCCCGAGCGGGTCGACCAGTGGAAACCGGACGCCTTGAGGTTGTCCAGGGTCGCCGCGACGACGACCTTGGGGTAGCGCTCCGCCAGGTCGTTGACGATCGCGGAGAGCTGCTTCTTGCCCACCTCGTAGTCGACGAACGGGTAGTCCTCGGGCAGCAGCTCGTTGAAGAGCGCGCGGCCCAGGGTGGTGCTGAGGCGGAAGGGCTCGCCGTCGAACCAGGTCGACTGGCCCTCCTCGTCCACCGGCGGGGTCCAGCCACGGGGCGGGACGGTGCCGGCGGCCAGGCGCAGCTCGATCGGGGCCTGGACGTCCAGCTCGCGGGCGTCGAAGGCCATGATCGCCTCGGCGGTCGACGAGAAGGTGCGGCCGGCGCCCTTCACGTTGTCGCGGTCCGAGGTCAGGAAGAACAGGCCGAGCACCATGTCCTGGGTCGGCATGGTGACGGGGCGACCGTCGGCCGGCTTGAGGATGTTGTTCGAGGACAGCATCAGGATGCGGGCCTCGGCCTGCGCCTCCGCGGAGAGCGGCAGGTGGACGGCCATCTGGTCACCGTCGAAGTCCGCGTTGAACGCGGTGCAGACGAGCGGGTGGATCTGGATGGCCTTGCCCTCGACCAGCTGCGGCTCGAAGGCCTGGATGCCGAGGCGGTGCAGGGTGGGCGCACGGTTCAGCAGGACGGGGTGCTCGGCGATGACCTCTTCGAGCACGTCCCACACGACCGGGCGGGCGCGCTCGACCATGCGCTTGGCCGACTTGATGTTCTGCGCGTGGTTCAGGTCGACCAGGCGCTTCATCACGAACGGCTTGAAGAGCTCCAGCGCCATGGCCTTCGGCAGACCGCACTGGTGCAGCTTGAGCTGCGGGCCGACGACGATGACCGAACGGGCCGAGTAGTCGACTCGCTTGCCGAGCAGGTTCTGACGGAAACGACCCTGCTTGCCCTTGAGCATGTCGCTCAGGGACTTGAGCGGGCGGTTGCCCGGACCGGTGACCGGACGGCCGCGGCGGCCGTTGTCGAACAGCGCGTCGACGGCCTCCTGGAGCATGCGCTTCTCGTTGTTCACGATGATCTCGGGGGCACCGAGGTCGAGCAGGCGCTTCAGGCGGTTGTTGCGGTTGATCACGCGGCGGTACAGGTCGTTCAGGTCGGAGGTCGCGAAGCGGCCACCGTCCAGCTGCACCATCGGACGCAGGTCCGGCGGGATGACCGGGACGCAGTCCAGCACCATGCCGTTGGGCTTGTTGCTGGTCTGCAGGAACGCGGAGACGACCTTGAGGCGCTTGAGCGCACGGGTCTTCTTCTGGCCCTTGCCGGTGCGGATGATCTCGCGGAGGCGCTCGGCCTCCTCCGCCAGGTCGAAGGTCTCCAGGCGGTCCTTGAGGGCCGCGGCGCCCATCGAGCCGGAGAAGTAGGTGCCGAAGCGGTCGCGCAGCTCGCGGTAGAGCAGCTCGTCGCCCTCCAGGTCCTGGACCTTGAGGTTCTTGAAGCGGGCCCACACCTCGTCGAGGCGGTCGAGCTCGCGCTGCGCGCGGTCGCGCAGCTGCTTCATCTCGCGCTCGGCGCCCTCGCGCACCTTGCGGCGCACGTCGGCCTTGGCGCCCTCGGCCTCCAGCTCGGCGAGGTCGGACTCGGCCTTCTTGGCGCGGCCTTCGAGGTCGGAGTCGCGGCGGTTCTCGATCTGCTGGCGCTCGACCGAGACGTGCGCCTCCAGGGACGGCAGGTCGCGCTGGCGGCGCTCGTCGTCGACCCAGGTGATCATGTAGGCGGCGAAGTAGATGACCTTCTCGAGGTCCTTCGGCGCCAGGTCGAGCAGGTAGCCGAGGCGGGACGGCACGCCCTTGAAGTACCAGATGTGGGTGACCGGGGCGGCCAGCTCGATGTGGCCCATCCGCTCGCGGCGCACCTTGGCGCGGGTCACCTCGACGCCGCAGCGCTCACAGATGATGCCCTTGAAGCGGACGCGCTTGTACTTACCGCAGTAGCACTCCCAGTCCCGGGTCGGGCCGAAGATCTTCTCGCAGAAGAGGCCGTCCTTTTCGGGCTTCAGGGTGCGGTAGTTGATGGTCTCCGGCTTCTTGACCTCGCCGTGCGACCACTGGCGGATGTCGTCGGCGGTGGCCAGGCCGATGCGGAGCTCGTCGAAGAAGTTGACGTCAAGCACTGGTCGTCAAGCCCTCTTTCGTGATTCGAGAGTTTGTCTGTGGTCTGAGGGGGGCCTGGGGGCGGGCCGGCTGCGCGCTCTGCTTGATTCAGAAGCGCGAGCCGGCCCGACCTCCGTCAGACCTCTTCGACGCTGCTCGGCTCGCGCCGGGACAGGTCGATGCCGAGCTCTTCGGCGGCGCGGAAGACGTCCTCGTCGGAGTCCCGCATCTCGATGGACTGGCCGTCCGAGGACAGCACCTCCACGTTGAGGCAGAGCGACTGCATTTCCTTGATGAGAACCTTGAAGGACTCGGGAATGCCGGGCTCGGGGATGTTCTCGCCCTTGACGATGGCCTCGTAGACCTTCACGCGGCCGAGCACGTCGTCGGACTTGATGGTGAGCAGCTCCTGCAGGGCGTACGCGGCGCCGTACGCCTCGAGGGCCCACACCTCCATCTCACCGAAGCGCTGACCACCGAACTGCGCCTTACCACCGAGCGGCTGCTGGGTGATCATCGAGTACGGACCGGTCGAACGGGCGTGCAGCTTGTCGTCGACCAGGTGGTGCAGCTTGAGGATGTACATGTAGCCGACCGAGACCGGCATCGGGAACGGCTCGCCGGAGCGGCCGTCGAACAGGCGGGCCTTGCCGGTGGAGTTCACCAGGCGCTCACCGTCACGGGTGAGGGTGGTGTTGTCCAGCAGACCGGTGATCTCGTCCTCGCGGGCACCGTCGAAGACCGGGGTGGCGAGGTTGGTGCCACCGCTGACCTGGTCGGCGCCGATCGCCTGGAGGCGCTGGGCCCACTCGTCGGCGAGGCCGGAGACGTCCCAGCCCTGCTTGGCGAGCCACCCGAGGTGGATCTCCAGGACCTGTCCCGGGTTCATTCGGGACGGGACACCCAGCGGGTTGAGGATGATGTCGACCGGGGTGCCGTCCTCGAGGAAGGGCATGTCCTCGACCGGAAGGATCTTGGAGATGACACCCTTGTTGCCGTGACGGCCGGCGAGCTTGTCACCGTTGGTGATCTTGCGCTTCTGGGCCACGTAGACGCGGACCAGCTGGTTGACGCCCGGGGGCAGCTCGTCGCCCTCTTCGCGGTCGAAGACGCGGACGCCGATGACCTTGCCGGACTCACCGTGCGGGACCTTGAGCGAGGTGTCGCGGACCTCACGGGCCTTCTCGCCGAAGATCGCGCGGAGCAGGCGCTCCTCGGGGGTCAGCTCGGTCTCACCCTTCGGGGTGACCTTGCCGACGAGGATGTCACCGGTGACGACGTCGGCGCCGATCCGGATGATGCCGCGCTCGTCCAGGTCCGCGAGGACCTCCTCGGAGACGTTCGGGATGTCCCGGGTGATCTCCTCGGGGCCGAGCTTGGTGTCACGGGCGTCGACCTCGTGCTCCTCGATGTGGATCGAGGAGAGGACGTCGTCCTGCACGAGGCGCTGCGACAGGATGATCGCGTCCTCGTAGTTGTGACCCTCCCACGACATGAACGCCACGAGCAGGTTCTTGCCGAGGGCCATCTCGCCCTCGTCGGTGCACGGGCCGTCGGCCAGCACCTGGTTGACCTCGACCCGGGCGCCCTCGTCCACGAGCACCTTCTGGTTGAAGGCGGTGCCCTGGTTGGAGCGGGTGAACTTGGCGGCGCGGTACGTGGTGTACGTGCCGTCGTCGTTCGCCACGGTGACGTAGTCGGCCGAGACCTCCTGCACCACGCCGGACTTCTCGGCGGTGATGACGTCGGCGGCGTCGACGGCGCAGCGGTACTCCATGCCGGTGCCGACCAGCGGGGCCTCGCTCTTCAGCAGCGGCACCGCCTGGCGCATCATGTTCGAGCCCATGAGCGCGCGGTTGGCGTCGTCGTGCTCGAGGAACGGGATCATGGCGGTCGCGACCGACACCATCTGGCGCGGCGAGACGTCCATGTAGTCGATCTCGGAGCCCGGGATGTAGTCGATCTCGCCGCCGCGGCGACGGACCAGGACACGGGGCTCGGCGAAGTGCAGGTCCGCGGTCAGCGGGGCGTTCGCCTGGGCGATGACGTAGCGGTCCTCCTCGTCGGCGGTGAGGTAGTCCACCTTCTCGGTGACGACACCGTCGACGACCTTGCGGTACGGGGTCTCGATGAAGCCGAAGGCGTTGACCCGGCCGTACGAGGCCAGCGACCCGATCAGACCGATGTTCGGGCCTTCCGGGGTCTCGATCGGACACATGCGGCCGTAGTGCGAGGGGTGCACGTCACGGACCTCGAAGCCGGCGCGCTCACGGGAGAGACCACCGGGACCGAGGGCGGACAGACGACGCTTGTGGGTCAGGCCCGACAGCGGGTTCGTCTGGTCCATGAACTGCGACAGCTGGCTGGTGCCGAAGAACTCCTTGATGGAGGCGACGACCGGCCGGATGTTGATCAGGGTCTGCGGCGTGATCGCCTCGACGTCCTGGGTGGTCATGCGCTCGCGCACGACGCGCTCCATACGGGCGAGACCCGTACGGACCTGGTTCTGGATGAGCTCGCCGACGTTGCGCAGGCGGCGGTTGCCGAAGTGGTCGATGTCGTCGACCTCGACCACGATGTCGCGGCCGGTCTCGTCACGCCACTCGGTCTCGCCCGCGTGCAGCTTCACCAGGTACTTGATCGCACCGATGATGTCGGGCTCGGTGAGCACACCGGAGTCCAGCGACTCGGCGTTGCCCAGCTTCCTGTTCAGCTTGTAACGACCGACCTTGGCCAGGTCGTAGCGCTTCGGGTTGAAGTACAGGTTCTCCAGAAGCGTCTGCGCGGCCTCGCGCGTCGGCGGCTCGCCCGGACGCAGCTTGCGGTAGATGTCCAGCAGCGCGTCGTCCTGGCCCTGGGTGTGGTCCTTCTCCAGGGTGTTGCGCATCGACTCGTACTCGCCGAACTCCTCGAGAATCATCTCGTTGGTCCAGCCGAGAGCCTTGAGCAGCACGGTGACGGACTGCTTGCGCTTGCGGTCGATGCGGACGCCGACCATGTCGCGCTTGTCGATCTCCATCTCGAGCCAGGCACCACGCGAGGGGATGACCTTGCAGGAGTAGATGTCCTTGTCGGACACCTTGTCCAGGGTGGAGTCGAAGTACACGCCCGGGGAGCGGACGAGCTGCGACACGACGACACGCTCGGTGCCGTTGATCACGAACGTGCCCTTGTGGGTCATGAGCGGGAAATCGCCCATGAAGACCGTCTGAGACTTGATCTCACCGGTCTCGTTGTTGGTGAACTCGGCCGTGACGAAGAGCGGGGCCGCGTACGTGAAGTCGCGGTCCTTGCACTCGTCAATGGAGTTCTTCGGCGGCTCGAAACGGTGGTCGCGGAAGGTCAGGGACATCGACCCGCTGAAGTCCTCGATCGGCGAGATCTCCTCGAAGATCTCCTCCAGACCGGACTTGGTGGGGACGTCCTGACCAGACTCCAACGCCTGCTCGACCCGGGACTTCCAGGCCGCGTTGCCGAGCAGCCAGTCAAAGCTCTCGGTCTGCAGGGCCAGGAGGTTCGGGACCTCGAGGGGCTCCTTGATCTTCGCGAACGAGACGCGGAGCGGGGCGGTGGATGCGGCGGAATTGTTCGAGGCGTTGCGCGGCGCGGCCAAGAGGGGGGTCCTTCCGAGGGCTCGGAGCTCACTACGCGCGTACCAGCCGGGCCTGCTTGAGCCTGGATTCCGCCTCCCTCGCAGCTGGCCTCCGCCGGGGTCGAAACCCCAGGTCAGAGCCGCTTTGCGGAGGCGGTGCCAGACCCCTTCAGGGCAACGCAAACTCCGGGCGACGAGTCACGGAGCAGCTAACAGGCAGCGCAAAGGGACAGTGTAGCCAAAGGCCACACTGCTGTCCAGCTCTGATTCGGAAACCGAATCGGAGACTCCTCCCGGTAGCCGGGGGCGCGGGCGCCCACCGGGTACTGCTCTAACTCACGTGGAGTCATTTCCCGCCCGAGCCGCTGGTTATGCATCCAGCGGCGAACCAACCGGGCGGACTCGCGCCTTGAGAATCGCGCGCCTCGCCAGGTTCGTCAAGGGCCCGCCGGCGGGGCGGGCCTCGACCCGTTCATCGGTCCGAACCCCTCCGGCGTTACAGAAGCCGTGGTCGGGGCCACCGTCGATGACGGTGATCACCATACTCCTCGTCGCCGACAGTACCGAGTGCGCGATCGGCCACACCGGTGGCCGGCCGGCCGCGGGCGGCGGGGAGGGCGGGCGGGCCCGGAAACACAAAAGACCGGGCCGACCACCCGCAAGGGTGATCGGCCCGGCCTCAGGCCCCCTCAGAGGGGGCGAGAAGTCACTTGACGGTGACCTTGGCGCCGGCACCCTCGAGGGCGGCCTTGGCCTTCTCGGCAACGTCCTTGGCAACCTTCTCCAGGACCTTGGCACCAGCGGTGTCAACGAGGTCCTTGGCCTCCTTCAGGCCGAGGGAGGTCAGGGTGCGCACCTCCTTGATGACCTGGATCTTCTTGTCACCGGCGCCGTCGAGGATGACGTCGAACTCGTCCTGCTCCTCAACGGCCTCGGCCACGGCGCCCGGGCCGGCGATGCCGGCAACGGCGACCGGAGCGGCGGCGGTGACGTCGAACTTGTCCTCGAAGGCCTTCACGAAGGCGGCGAGCTCGATGAGGGTGAGCTCCTCGAACTGCGCGAGCAGCTCGTCCTGGGACAGCTTCGCCATGATGGCGTCCTTCCACTAAATCGGCAGGTGGTGCCGGATGTACGGGTTGGGCGGGCACGGGCCCGCAGCGAGGCGTGAGCCTGCCGATTACTCGGCGGCGGCGTCCTCGGCGGCGGGAGCCGGCGTACCGGCACCGCCCTGCTCGACCTTGTCGCGCAGCGCGTCCACAGTGCGGACGAGCTTCGACGGCAGGGCCTGGAAGAGCGCGGCAGCCTGGGACTGCTTGGCCTTCAGGGCACCCGCCAGCTTGGCGAGCAGCACCTCGCGGGACTCGAGGTCCGCGAGCTTCTTGATCTCATCGGCGGACAGCGCCTTACCGTCAAGGACACCGCCCTTGATGATGAGAGCGGGGTTCTCCTTGGCGAAGTCACGCAGAGCCTTCGCCGACTCCACCGGGTCACCGGTGACGAAGGCGACAGCCGTCGGACCGTTGAACAGGTCGTCGAGCTCGGAGATCCCGGCCTCATTGGCCGCGATCTTGGTCAGCGTGTTCTTCACCACGGCGTACTCGGCGTTGTCGCCGAGCGAGCGACGCAGGGTCTTGACCTGCTTCACCGAGAGACCGCGGTACTCGGTCAGCAGCGCCGCGGAGGAGCCACGGAACTTGTCCGTGATCTCGGCGACGGCGGCAGCCTTGTCGGGCCTGGCCATAGGCTTACGCCTCCTTCCGTGATGTCGAAGTCCGGCCGACCGCGAAAGTCGACCATTCACACCTCGAACCGGCCGGACGGAAGGAAAGCCCTTGCAGAAAATGCAATGAGCCCCGGTGCGCAGGCGCACGGGGCTCGTAGCGACCTCGACGGGCACCAGCGCGAACGCGGGACCCGGAAGTCGAAGCTCCAGACACACCTGCGCGGGCTGCCTGCGACGAAGCGCAGATCCTTCGGCCACCGACTCCCTCACGGGGGCGGCGACAACCAGCGGTCTTTGGCTTCGGCAACAGTAACCGGACTCGTCCGGACGACGCAAATCGCCCTCGGACGGGTGAACCGGAACGGGCCCCGGCGGGCTCAGCGGGCCAGCGGGGAGACCGTCCGGACGCCAGTGTCCACGGTGTCCGTCTCGGCCGGGGCCTGGGCCGAGAGCAGCGCGCCGGCCGGGTCGGAGTAGATCACCGAGTCGTCCGCCCGGCCGCTGTCCCCGTTCCCGGTGCGCTGCAGCCGGACCAGTTGGTCCTTGTCGTTCAGCCAGAGGTCCAGGGTGAGTTCGAGCGAGCCGCCGGGGGCCAGTGCGGCCCGCAGGCCGTCCCGGCGGGCCTGTGTCAGCTGGGTCTGGGCCGCCGCGTACTTCTCGGCGGTGGTGGTCACCCGGTAGTGCTCGACGGTGGAGTCCTCGAACTTCTCCTCGCCGACGAAGGCCGGCTCCACCCCGTCGGCGGTGGCCGCGGCCAGTGCCTCGACCGGGTTCAGCAGGTCCAGCAGCCCCGCGTACGGGACCGCCTTGTGCCCGTCCGGGTCGGTCGGGACGGAGAAGCGCTCCCAGTGCCTGCCGCCGTTCCTGGCCGCGGTGGCGGCGTCGCCGCCCTGGTAGCCGACGGTGTCCACGACGATCAGCTGCTCGGCGTCACCCGGGGTGGAGCGCTTGAGCTGGGCCGCCGTCTTGGGCGCCCAGAACAGCGAGCCGGAGCCGGCGTCCGCGCCCAGCCGGTAGCCGACCTTGGCCCGGCGGGCGGTCTGCATGGCCAGCTGGGCGGAGAGCAGCACGCCGTGCGGGGAGCGGTCGGTCGGCTTGGCCGGCCCGGTCGGGGTGGCGGCGGTCGCGGCGGCGGTGCTCGCGCTGGCGCCGGCCGAGGGTGTGGCGGGCGCGTCCCCGCCGCCGCAGCCGGTCAGGCCGCTCGCGAGCACGGCGACGACGGCCACCGCCGCCAGTCGCTGCCGTCGCGCCATCGTCCGTTCCTCTCTCACCGGGCCCACCTTGCCACCCGGACCGGGTCCGGCCGGTGGCAGCCCCCGCCCCGTCCACCTGATCGGCCGGGTCGGGGGCCGGCGTCAGCTGCCGGCGGGAGTGCCGCCGGCCTTCGCCAGGTCGGCGAGGGTGATGAAGTCCCCCGGGGTGGCGGCGACGACCGGCGTGCCGTAGTCCGAGTAGGTCACGGCGATGTTCACCGGTCCGTTCTTGGTGTCGGCCCGCTCGGTCCGCTTGACCACCAGCTGGTCGGCGTCGACCCAGACGTCGACCTGCTCACTGGCGACGCCGGCCTTGTCCAGGTTCTGCTTGAGCCGGTCGGCCTGCTCCTGGGTCACGCCCCGGCCGGTCGCCTTGACCAGGTCGGCGACGGCGAGTTCCCCGGAGTAGTGGGTGGCGGCCTTGCCGTCCACCGTCTCCTGGCCGACCTCGGTGACCTTGCCGGTGGCGATCAGCGTCCGGACGCCCTGGACCGGGTCCGCGCTCTGGAGCTGGTCGGTCGAGCCCCCGGAGAGCTTGGACATCTCCTCCTTGCTGTAGCGCAGCCAGCGCGGGCCGCCGCCCTGGACCATCTGACCGCCCAGACCCATGTACATCGCGTCCGCGGTGTACAGGTAGTGCACCTTCGGCCCGCCGGTGATCGGCTCCAGCGCCTTGGCCATCGGGGAGCCGGTGAGGTCCATGGTCAGGTCGGCCTCCAGGCCGTCGGACCAGCCCAGCGCCCCCTGGCCCTTCATGGTGACCTGGCCGACCGAGATCTCCTCGGTGACCTTGGCCGACTTGGCCGCGCCGGTCTTCTTGGTGACCTGCTCCAGGAAGACCGCCGGGCTCACCTTGACCGGCGGGGCGGCCTGGGTGGCGGCGGTCGTCGCGGCGGCGGCCGTGGTCGGGGCCGCCGGGGCGGCGTTCCCGCCGTCGGAGCCGTTGTCGTTGCAGGCGGTCGCGGTCAGCGCCAGAGCGGCGAGGACGACGGCGACGGCGGCCTTCCGAGTTCCAGCCATGGTGTTCCCCCCTCGAGAACCCCCGGGCGCGCGACGCGCCCGGGGTGGTAGCCGGTGGTTGGTGCGGTGTCCGGCCCGGGTGTCCGGCCGGATCAGCCGAACAGCTTGAGCAGGTCGGCCTGGGCGCCGAGGTCGCCGGCGGCGGGCGCCTCGATCTTCTCGGCCTTGCCGAGGTCGGAGTACTTGACGGTGACGGCCTTGGACTGGCCGTTGTTGTCGCCGTACTCCTGGTACTTCACCAGCTCCTGCTTGTCGTTCAGCCAGAAGTCGATGGTGAGGGTCTTGCCGTCCTGCTCCAGCGTCTTCTGGACGGACTGGCGCTGCTCCGCGGTGAGCGAGGTCATCCCGGCCACCAGGGTGGCGGTGTCCTCGACGGCCCGCAGGTGGGTGGTCTGGACGCCGTCCACGGCCTCCTGGCCGACCTTGCTGAGCTTGCCGCTCGCGGCCGCGATGGTGAGCTGGGAGACCGGGTTGACCATCTGGCCCATCACCACGAAGGCGCTGCCCATCTCCTCCGTGGCGGGCACCTTGACCCAGTGCTTCCCCTGGAGGGCGGCGGCCGTGGTGTCGTCGCCGCCGATGTAGGTGTCGGCCCCGATCGCCCGGATCCTGAGCTTCTTGCCGTCCATGTCGCTGGACACGTCCACGGAGACCTTGCCCGGGTCCTTCCAGTCGGCGCTGCCGCTGCCGCCCGGGCTGGAGGCGTCCGGGGAGGTCATGGCGACCTTGCCGTTGCCGGCCTTCTGCATCACCAGGGCGGAGGCGGCGAGCGCGGCCTTCGGGTCGGCGGCGAGTCCGGCCGCGGCCGCGGCGGCGTCCTTGCCGCCGGTGGCGCCCGTGCTGTCGGCGGCGCTCTTGGTGTCGCCGCCCTTGCTGCCGCAGGCGGTGGCGCCGGCCAGCAGGACGGCGGCGGTCGCGACGGTGGCCGCGAGACGGACAGCGCGCATGGAAGTACCCCCGTAAGTTCCTCGGAAGAGCCGATCATCGGCTTCTTCTCAGCCGGACTCTAACGGATCGCCAGGGCCGACCCGCACCGGATATCCCCTCCCGTCAGCCGGTCGCGGCCGGGGTCGTCTCCCCCGCCCCGGGCGCGATGACGTCCGTCGTGGTCACGGTGGTCCCGGCGCTCCCCCGGGCCGTCTCACTGAGCTTCATCAGCCGCGGGCCGGGCCCGACCCAGACGTCGTACCCGATCTCGCCGACCCCGCGCTGCCGGTACCAGCCGACCACCGCGGCGAGCTGCTGCGGGTCCAACTCCCGGTCCGCGCCGAAGTAGTCGGCCACCGGGGCGGAGCCCCGGTAGTGCGCGACGGTCGTCCCGGCGAGCTGCTCGGCGCCGAGCGAGCCGAGCCGGTCGGCCTGGGCGATCGCGTACGCCCGGCTGCCCGGGTTGGTGACCAGCGCGGTCATCCAGCCGCCCGCGTAGCCGCTGGAGCCGTTGCCGGCCGCCGGGTCGATCGACTCCGCGGTGGCGCGCTCGGCGTGCCTGGCCGCGCCGCCCTGGTACGTGAGGTCGAGCGCGCCGTCCCGGAGGGACAGCTGCCCGGTGCCCAGCTCGTCGGTGACGGCCAGCGTGACCTCGTCCCGGTCGCCCCAGACCAGGCTGCCGCTCGCGCTGCGCCGGCCGTCCGGGCCCTCCCGCAGCAGGTCGACCCGGGCGCCGCCGGCGTCGTCCAGGGCCTGGGCGGCCGCGAGCACCACCTGCTTGGGCGGGATCGGCGCCGGCTCACCGGGGACGCGGGTGCTCGGGGCGGCCAGCACGCTGCAGGCGGTGGTGGTGCCGAGCAGCAGCAGGGCCGCCGCGAGCGCGGCGGGGCGAAGGGCGGGCGGCACGGCACACTCCGGCGGTCACAGGTTCTCCACATGATCTGACCGGCAGAGCGTACGACGACTCGCTCAACCGTTCCCCTTCACCCGTGTCCCGATCCCGCAACCGTTTCCGCCGCCGCCCCGCCGGGCCCCACCACCCGGCCGCGCCGCTGCCCGGCCGCACCGCAGGAACGACGACGGGCCCGCACCCCCGGTGAAGGGGGTGCGGGCCCGTCGTACGGACTGCTCTAGAGCACTGGGGCTCAGACCGCGGCCGGGTCCTCCTCCACGAGGAGGTTGCGGGTGCGGTTCGGGTCCACCAGGATGCCGGGGCCCATGGTGGTCGAGAACGCGGTCTTCTTGATGTAGCGGCCCTTGGCGGCGGACGGCTTGGCGCGGAGCACCTCGTCCAGCGCGGCGGCGTAGTTCTCGACCAGCTGCTCGTCGGTGAAGGAGGCCTTACCGATGATGAAGTGCAGGTTCGAGTGCTTGTCGACGCGGAACTCGATCTTGCCGCCCTTGATCTCGTTCACTGCCTTGGCGGTGTCCGGGGTCACGGTGCCGGTCTTCGGGTTCGGCATCAGGCCACGGGGACCGAGCACGCGGCCCAGGCGGCCGACCTTGCCCATGAGGTCCGGGGTGGCGACGACGGCGTCGAAGTCGAGGCGGCCCTTGGCGACCTCGTCGATGAGCTCGTCGGAGCCGACGATGTCGGCACCCGCAGCACGCGCGGCCTCGGCACGCTCGCCGGTCGCGAAGACCAGGACCCGAGCGGTCTTACCGGTGCCGTGCGGGAGGATCACGGTGCTGCGGACCATCTGGTCGGCCTTGCGCGGGTCGACGCCCAGACGCATGGCGACCTCGACGGTGCCGTCGAACTTGGTGGTGCTGGTCGCCTTGGCGAGGCGGACGGCCTCGAGGGGGGCGTAGAGGCGGTCGCGGTCGACCTGGGCGTCCGCGGCCTTCAGAGCCTTGCTGCGCTTCACTGCTGCTCCTGAATGGTGATTGGAGTTGTGGTATTCGACGGGCCTGCGCAGGCCCTACCACAGGGACGGCTGAGCCGGTTTGCCCCTGACGGGACGGGGGGCTTGATCAGCCCTCGACGGTGATGCCCATCGACCGGGCGGTGCCGGCGATGATCTTCTCCGCCGCGTCCAGGTCGTTGGCGTTCAGGTCGGGCATCTTGGTGGTGGCGATGTCGCGGACCTGGGCGCTGGTGAGCTTGGCGACCTTGGTCTTGTGCGGCTCGCTGGAGCCCTTGTCGATACCGGCGGCCTTCAGGATGAGGCGCGCGGCCGGCGGCGTCTTCGTGATGAAGGTGAAGGAACGGTCGTCGTAGACCGTGATCTCCACCGGCACGATCATGCCGCGCTGCGACTCGGTCGCAGCGTTGTAGGCCTTGCAGAACTCCATGATGTTGACGCCGTGCTGGCCCAGCGCGGGGCCGACCGGCGGCGCCGGGTTGGCCGCACCGGCGTTGATCTGGAGCTTGATAAGCCCCGTGATCTTCTTCTTCTTGGGAGGCATGTCTCTCCGGGTCCTTCCGAGAGGTGATTGCTGGTGCGTGCGGACGCGGGGCGACACCCGGTCGCCAGCACACACATCAGGCCAGGCTAACGCGTCCGCGCCGCTGGACCAAAACGGATTCGGGGCGGAGGCCGTCGGCCCCCGCCCCGAATCCGAAGACCGTGTGACTAGTTCTTCTGGATCTGGTCGAAGGAGAGCTCGACCGGGGTCTCCCGGCCGAAGATCTCGACCAGGCCCTTGACCTTCTTCGAGTCGGGGTTGATCTCGTTGATGGTCGCCTGGAGGGTCGCGAACGGGCCGTCGGTGACGGTGACCGAGTCGCCGACCTCGAAGTCCAGGACCTGGATCTCGCTCGGCTTGACCGGGGAGGGCTTGCCGGCCTCCTTGGCCGCCTGGCGCTCGACGTCCGGGGCGAGCATCTTGACGACCTCGTCCAGGGTCAGCGGGTACGGGTCGTAGGCGTTGCCCACGAAGCCGGTGACACCGGGGGTGTTGCGCACGACGCCCCAGGACTCCGGGGTGAGGTCCATGCGGACCAGGACGTAGCCGGGGAGCTTGTTCTGCCGGATGGTCTTGCGGTCGCCGTTCTTGATCTGGACGACCTCCTCCTGCGGCACCTCGGCCTGGAAGATGTACTCCTCGACGTTCAGCGAGACGGCGCGCTGCTCCAGGTTCTGCTTGACCCGGTTCTCGTAGCCCGCGTAGGTGTGGATCACGTACCACTCGCCCGGCATGAAGCGCAGGTCCTCGCGGAACTTGGCGACCGGGTCGACCTCGACCTCGGCCTCCTCCTCGGCGTCCTCCGCCTCGACGGCCTCGGCGTCCTCGTCCTCGGCCGGCTCCTCGTCCACCGACTCCTCGGCGGCGAGCTCCTCGTCGACCTCCACGTGCAGCGCGGCCTCCTCGGCGGGCTCGCCGGCCTCGGCCTCGTCGTACGCCTCGACCTCGTCCTCGTCGCTGTCCACGGCGTCGACGACCTGCTCGGCGGACTCTGCGTCGACAGCCAGCTCGGCCGCGTCCAGCTCGGCGGCGACATCCGCCTCGCGGACGGTCTCGTCGGCGTCGTACAGGGGGGACTCAGACACGGTGGCTGCTTCTTTCCTGGAGATGGTGAAGGTGGCGCGCTCCGGAACCGGCCCGGCGCGCAGCCGCTCGCGCGGTCGCCAGGAGAGGTCTCGGAGACTTCAACAGTACCGAGTCCACGGTACGCGCGCGTACGTCCGCCGCCGACAGCTCGACCCGGACCGATGATTCGGCCCGGGTCGGGAGGTGGTTCGGAGGTGGGGGCTCGATCAGCCGAAGACCAAGAGGCTCAGCTTGGCGAAGCCGTAGTCGAGGCCGTAGACGAAGCCCATCACGACCACGACGAAGGTCACCACGACCGCCGTGTAGTTGGTGAGCTCGCTCCGGGTGGGCCAGACGACCTTGCGGAGCTCCGCGATGATCTGGCGGTAGAACAGGCCCATCCGCGCGAAGAGGCCCTTCTTGGCCCGCTTGCCGGACTTCTTCTGCTTGCCGGAGGTCTTGTCGCCCTCGACAGCAGCGGTCTCGGCAGCGCCGTCGGTCCCCTCGGGGTTGCCGCTCTCAGGCGTTGCGGTGGAGCCCGTGGTCTCCGTCACTCGTCCTCACCTGAATCCGGGTCCGGCCGAACATCACCTGCGTACCCGTTTCAGGCACGAGCGGTCGGCTTAAGCGGTGCTGATCGGAGCCCTCTCCGCATCAAGCCCGCTCGCTCTGTGGAGCGAACGGGCTGAATGCGGATCAAGCAGCAGGGCAAGAGGGACTCGAACCCCCAACCGCCGGTTTTGGAGACCGGTGCTCTACCAATTGAGCTATTGCCCTACGGAACCTCGCGGCCCCTGGTGGCGACCAACCTACCGCATCTCCCCCCGCTGTCTGTACAGGCGGTGAAAGCTCCGGTCTTTTTCGGCGGGCCGTCGAGCAGCGAGTGTACGTGGTCGAGGGGTGTTTGGTCGAACCTCTTCTTCCGGGACCACCGTCCGCCCGGCGGATGTCCGGCCCGGCGGGGCGCACACCGGCGGATCGCCGGGGGCCGCGATGCGGACGGGGCCGTACGGATACTGGAACCGCCACGCCCGGTCCGTCCCGGTTCTGCGACGATGCAGGCATGAGCGCTTCCACCCCGCAGCCCGACCAGTCCCTCCGCCCCGCCGACCGCCGGGTCTCCGCCCGGATCGGTGCGATCGCCGAGTCCGCGACCCTCGCCGTGGACGCCAAGGCCAAGGCCCTCAAGGCCGCCGGCCGCCCGGTGATCGGCTTCGGTGCCGGTGAGCCCGACTTCCCGACGCCGGACTACATCGTCGAGGCGGCCGTCGAGGCCTGCCGCGACCCGAAGAACCACCGCTACACCCCGGCGGGTGGACTGCCCGAGCTCAAGGCCGCGATCGCCGCCAAGACGCTGCGCGACTCCGGCTACCAGGTGGACGCCTCCCAGGTGCTGGTCACCAACGGCGGCAAGCAGGCCATCTACGAGGCCTTCGCCGCGATCCTGGACCCGGGCGACGAGGTCATCGTCCCGGCCCCGTACTGGACCACCTACCCGGAGTCGATCCAGCTGGCCGGCGGTGTCCCGGTGGAGGTCGTCGCCGACGAGACCACCGGCTACAAGGTCTCGGTCGAGCAGCTGGAGGCCGCCCGCACCGAGAACACCAAGGTGGTGCTGTTCGTCTCGCCCTCCAACCCGACCGGCGCGGTGTACACCCGCGACGAGGCCGAGGCGATCGGCCGCTGGGCGCTGGAGCACGGCCTGTGGGTGCTCACCGACGAGATCTACGAGCACCTGGTCTACGGCGACGCGACCTTCACCTCGCTGCCGGCCCTGCTGCCCGAGCTGGCCGACAAGTGCATCGTGGTCAACGGCGTGGCCAAGACCTACGCGATGACCGGCTGGCGGGTGGGCTGGGTGATCGGCCCCAAGGACGTGATCAAGGCCGCGACCAACCTCCAGTCGCACGCCACCTCCAACGTCTCCAACGTCGCCCAGCGCGCCGCGATCGCCGCCGTCGCGGGCGACCTGTCCGCCGTGCACGAGATGCGCACCGCCTTCGACCGCCGCCGCCGGACCATCGTGCGGATGCTCAACGAGATCGACGGCGTCCTCTGCCCCGAGCCCGAGGGCGCCTTCTACGCCTACCCCTCGGTCAAGGGCCTGCTGGGCAAGGAGATCCGCGGTCAGCGCCCGCAGACCTCCGCCGAGCTGGCGAGTCTGATCCTGGACGAGGTCGAGGTCGCCGCCGTCCCGGGCGAGGCCTTCGGCACCCCCGGTTACCTGCGGTTCTCCTACGCGCTCGGCGACGAGGACCTGGTCGAGGGCATCAGCCGGCTCCAGAAGCTGCTCGGCGAGGCCCGCGACTGACGTCCGACGTCAACCGGACACGGCGGATTCACACGCCGCACCGCCCTCTTTCACCCCTTCGGGGGACGGAAAGAGGGCGGTTCCCGTTTGGGGGCCTCATACGGCAGTATCGGAAAATGGAACGCCTGTTGAACCCGCGAGACGTCAGGGGCCTCCCGAAGGCCCACCTGCACCTGCACTTCACCGGCTCGATGCGGCCCGCCACCCTGCTGGAGCTGGCCGACAAGCACGGCGTCCGCCTGCCGGAGGCGCTCAGCTCCGGCGAGCCGCCCAAGCTCCGCGCCACCGACGAGCGCGGCTGGTTCCGCTTCCAGCGCCTCTACGACACCGCCCGCTCGGTGCTCCGGGACGAGTCGGACATCCGCCGGCTGGTCCTGGAGACCGCCGAGGACGAACGGCGGGAGGGCTCCCGCTGGCTGGAGATCCAGGTCGACCCGACCTCCTACGCGCCCCGGCTGGGCGGGCTGATCCCCGCCCTGGAGCTGATCCTGGACGCGGTCGAGCAGGCCGCCGCGGCCACCGGGGTGGGCATCCGGGTGCTGGTCGCGGCGAACCGGATGAGGTCCCCGATGGACGCCCGGACGCTGGCCCGGCTCGCCGTCCGCTACACCGACCACGGCGTGGTCGGCTTCGGCCTCTCCAACGACGAGCGCCGCGGCCTGGCCCGGGACTTCGACCGGGCCTTCGAGATCGCCCGCAAGGGCGGGCTGCTGGCCGCCCCGCACGGCGGCGAGCTGGCCGGGCCGGAGTCCGTCCGGGACTGCCTGGACGACCTGGGCGCCGGCCGGATCGGCCACGGCGTGCGGGCCGCCGAGGACCCGCGGCTGATGGCCCGGCTGGCGGACCGCCAGATCACCTGCGAGGTCTGCCCGTCCTCCAACGTCTCGCTCGGCGTCTACGAACACCCGGAAGAGGTACCGCTGCGCCGGCTGTTCGACGCCGGGGTACCGCTGGCGCTCGGCGCGGACGACCCGCTGCTGTTCGGCAGCCGGCTGGTCGCCCAGTACGACCTGGCCCGCGACGCCCTGGGCTTCACCGACGCCGAACTCGCCGAGCTGGCACGGCAGTCGGTCCGCGGCTCGTGCGCCCCGGAGGCCGTCCGCAAGGAGCTGCTGGCGGACATCGACGCCTGGCTGGTCGACGGGCACCCGGCCCGCTAGGGCCCCTGGGCACGGGCCCGCCAGGGCCCCTGGGCACGGGCCCGCCAGGGCCCCTGGGCACGGGCCCGCCAGGGCCCCTGGACACGCCTCAGAGCTTGACGCCCACCATCACGGGCTCGTTCACCAGCTCCACCCCGAAGGCCTCGCGGACCCCGTCCCGGATCTCCCGGGCCAGGGCCAGCAGGTCCTCGGCGGTGGCCGCGCCGCGGTTGGTCAGCGCCAGGGTGTGCTTGGTGGAGAGCGTGGCCGGGCCGTCGCCGTAGCCCTTGGCGAAGCCCGCCCGGTCGATCAGCCAGGCCGCCGAGGTCTTGGTGCAGCCCTCCGGGGCGGGGTAGGCGGGGGCGTCCTCGGCACCCGGGCGGGTGCGGAAGGACTCGTACTGCGCCGCCGTGAGCACCGGGTTGGTGAAGAAGGAGCCGGCCGACCAGGTGTCGTGGTCCGCCGGGTCCAGCACCATGCCCTTGCCGGAGCGCAGCCCCAGCACCGCGTCGTACGCCTCGCCCAGCGGCACCCGCTCGCCCTGCTCGACACCGAAGTGCCGGGCCACCTCGGCGTACTTGACCGGGGTGGAGAGCCCCGCGTGGTCCGCCAGGGCGAACCGCACCCGCAGCACCACGTAGCGGTCCGGCCGGGCCTTGAAGCGGCTGTGCCGGTAGGAGAACCCGCACTCGTCGTTCGAGAGGGTGACCACCTCGCCCGCCGTGCGGTCGTACGCGACCACCTCGGTGACGGTCTGGGCCACCTCCTGGCCGTACGCGCCGACGTTCTGCACGGGGGTGGCACCGGCCGAGCCGGGGATGCCGGCCAGGAACTCGATGCCGGCCAGGCCGTGCTCGCGCACCGCGCGGGTGACCGCCTCCGACCACACCTCGCCGGCCGCCAGCTCCAGCACGGTACCGTCCAGGGCGAACCCGGTGGTGGCGACCCGCAGCACCGTGCCGGGGAAGCCGGCATCGCCGATCACCAGGTTGGAGCCGCCGCCGAGGACCAGCAGCGGCTCACCGGCCGCGTCGGCCTCGCGGACGGCGGCGATCACCTCGTCGTCGGTGTGGGCGGTGACCAGCCGACGGGCCGGGCCGCCGAGCCGGAGCGTGGTGAGCGGGGCGAGGGGGGCGTCGTTTTCTACCAGCACGCCCACCAGCGTACGGGGACGGGGGCGGCCGCTCGGCCGCCCCCGTGACCCGCACCCCACCGTTCAGGCCTTCGAGGCCTCGGCCGGGACGGCCTCCTCTGCGCCCTGGACGCCCTCGACGCTCTCGACGCCCTGGATGCTCTCGACGCCCTCGTTGTCCGCCGCCCGCTCGATCGCGGCGGACTGCTCGGCGGCCACCGCTCCGGCGACCACCGCCCCGGCCTTCGCCGTCCGGCCCGGCAGCAGCAGCGCGCAGGCCCCGGCCGCCAGCACCACCGCGGCTCCGACGTACAGCGCGGGCCCCATCGCGTGGACGAAGGTCCCGGCCGAGCC
The DNA here is from genome assembly GCF_042755465.1 of Kitasatospora sp. NPDC059160. Taxonomy (NCBI): domain Bacteria; kingdom Bacillati; phylum Actinomycetota; class Actinomycetes; order Kitasatosporales; family Streptomycetaceae; genus Kitasatospora; species Kitasatospora sp. NPDC059160. Next base: position 55,925 of record NZ_JBHZCN010000001.1, read on the forward strand.
GTCCCCGCCCTGCTCCGAGAAGACCGCCGCCAGCACGGCCACCCCGAGCGCGCCGCCGACCTCGCGCAGCGCGTTGTTGGCGCCGGAGGCGATGCCCTGCTCCTCGGGCCGGACGCTGTCCATCACCATGGCGGCGGTCGGCGCGAAGTACATCGACATGCCGACCCCGCACATCACCACGGCGGGCACCACCGGGCCGTACGCGTAGTGCCCGAGTCCGGCGCTGATCGCCGCGTACAGCGCCAGGCCGACGCCCTGCAGCACCAGCCCGAGCACCACGATCGGGCGGCCGCCGAGCCGGTCGGCCAGGATCCCGGCGAGCGGGGCGACGATCAGCCCCACCCCGGTCCACGGGAGCATCCGGACGCCGGCCTCCTCCGGGGTGTAGCCGCCGACGGTCTGCAGGTGCTGGCTGATCAGGAAGATCGAGCCGAACATCCCGAGCGACATCAGCAGGCCGGAGGCGTTGACGGCGGTGAAGGTCCGGTTGCGGAACAGCCGCATCGGGAGCATCGGGTGCTTCGCGCCGCGCTGCTCGTACCGGACGAAGGCGATCAGCAGCAGGACGCCGCCGGCCAGTGCGCCCAGCACCAGCGGGCTGGTCCAGCCGTCCGGGTTGCCGCGGATCAGGCCGAGCACGACGCCGAACAGGCCGAGGCTCACCAGCACCGTGCCGACCGCGTCCAGCGCCGGGTTGGCGCCCCGGCTCTCGCGCAGCTTGACGGCGGCCAGCGGCACCAGGACCACGCCGACCGGGACGTTCACCCAGAAGATCCACTGCCAGGAGAAGTTCTCCGTCAGGGTGCCGCCGACCAGCGGTCCGGTGGCGATGGCGAGGCCGTTGACACCGGCCCAGATGCCGAAGGCCATCCCGCGCTTGGCCGCCGGGATGGCGGCGGTCAGCAGGGTGAGGGTGAGCGGCATCGCCACCGCGGCCCCCACGCCCTGGAGGGCACGGGCGGCGATCAGCTCGCCGATGCCGGGCGAGAGCGCGGCCGCGGCCGAGCCGACGGTGAAGAGCGTGAGCCCGATCACGAACATCCGGCGGCGGCCGAAGCGGTCGCCGAGCGCCGCGCCGAACATCAGCAGCACGGCGAAGGAGAGGGTGTAGGCGCTGACCGTCCACTCCAGGTCGGACAGCCCGCCGCCGAGCTCCTCGCGGATGGAGGGCAGCGCGGTGGTGACGACCAGGTTGTCCAGCGCGGCCATGAAGCCCGCGAGGGCGGTGATCACCAAGGTCCAGACGCCGGTACGGCCGAGGCCCGGGCGCTCCGTGGCCGCCACCTCGGCCCCGGTCGCCTTCGCCACCTCGGCCCCCTCGGCCGCCTCCGCCGCCTCGGCCCCGGTCGCGCTTGCTGCTGTGTGCTCCGTCATGAACGTCCCCCCAGGATTTCCCGGATAGTTATTGATCACTAACTTTTGAGGGCCGAAAAGTGGGCCGCCCGGACCGCGCCGCGCGACCCGCTACCCGGCCTCCTCGCGCTCGCCGAAGCCGTCCCAGATCCGGTGCTCCCGGGGGAAGCCCAGCGCCACCAGGGCGTTGATCAGCATCCCGTACGCGAAGAACTCGGTGGTCCCCTGCACGTCGCCGCCGACCCGCTCCCGCACCCGCTCGAACAGCTCCCCCCACAACCGCCGGGCGGTCTCGCCGATCTCGTCCTCACCGGCCATCCGGGAGGCGAACACCGAGACGTACAGCTGCATCTGCATCATCAGCTGCTCGCCGTCCTCGACCAGGCCCATGTACGCCTCGGACATCTTCGCGGCGGCCTCCTCGCCGGTCAGCCCGGCCGACGCCACGTCGAAGACCTTCCAGGTCTCCTCGATGCAGCGCTCGGCGGCCGCCGTGAAGATCGCCTGCTTGCCCGGGAACAGCCGGAACAGGTACGGCTGCGAGACGCCCACCCGGCGGGCGATCGACTCGGTGGACGTCCCGCGGTAGCCGTTCCTGGCGAACTCGATCATCGCGGCCCGGACGACGCTCTCGCGTCGCTCCTCCGCGCTCATCCGCATGCTCGTCTTCGCCATGGGCTCTAAGTTAGTGACCAATCACTATCTCGGCAAGGGCTCGGCACCGAAAAACCCGACCGCCCCGGAACCCGTCGAACGGGCCCCGGGGCGGTCGGAGTGACGAAGGCCTCAGGCGAGCCGGACGACCGCCCGGGACATCCCCAGCACCTTCTGGCCGCCCGAGGTGGCCAGCAGGTCGACCTGGACCTTGCGGCCGTCCAGCTTCTTGGCGACCTTGGCGGAGACCTCGATCACCGCGCCGACCCCGTCGTTCGGCACCGGCACCGGCCGGGTGAAGCGGACGCCGTACTCGACCACCGCGGCCGGGTCGCCGACCCAGTCGGTGACCACCCGGATCGCCTCGGCCATGGTGAACATGCCGTGCGCGATGACGTCCGGCAGGCCGACCTCCAGCGCGAACTTCTCGTTCCAGTGGATCGGGTTGAAGTCACCGGAGGCGCCCGCGTACTGCACCAGTGTGGCGCGGGTCACCGGGAAGGACTGGGCCGGCAGCTGGGTGCCGACCTCGACCTCGTCGTAGTTGATCGCCATCGCGCTCACTCCCCCGCCTCGTCGGCGGCCCGGGCCACCAGCGTCATGATCGCCGTCACCACGTGCTCGCCGATCTCGTCCGCCACCTCGCCACGCACGGTGAGCACGTCGTTGCCCGCCAGCGACTTGATGTTGTCGATGGTCACCGCGACCGTCAGCCGGTCGCCGGCCTGCACCGGGCGGGTGTACTGGAACTTCTGGTCGCCGTGCACCACCCGGCTGTAGTCCAGCCCCAGCTCCGGGTCCTCGACGACCTGGCCGGCCGCCTGGAAGGCGATCGCGAACGGGAAGGTCGGCGGGGCGATCACGTCCCGGTGGCCCAGCGCCTTCGCGGCCTCCGCGTCGGTGTACGCCGGGTTGGCGTCCCCGATCGCGACCGCGAACTCGCGGATCTTCTCCCGGCCGACCTCGTACGGGGCGGTGGGCGGGTAGCTACGCCCGATGAAAGAGGGGTCGAGTGCCACGGCAGCTCCTCGGAACGCGGGTGGATACCCGGACGGGTACGAAAAAAGACTCCGGGCCGCATCCCCTGTTGAGGGATACGGCCCGGAGTCGAAGACCTGAATCACACAGGCCCGGCGCCCTGCAGCAGGGTCAGCGGGTCTCGCGGTGCGCGGTGTGCGAGTTGCAGCGGGGGCAGTGCTTCTTCATCTCAAGACGGTCCGGGTCGTTACGCCGGTTCTTCTTGGTGATGTAGTTCCGCTCCTTGCACTCCACGCAGGCCAGCGTGATCTTCGGGCGGACGTCGGTGGCAGCCACGGGAGTGCCTTCCTTGGACAACGAATAAGAACACAACAAGAGTAGCCGACCGGGAGTGCGATCTCCCGACCGACTACGCGGGGTAGCGGTGACCGGACTTGAACCGGTGACACAGCGATTATGAGCCGCTTGCTCTACCAACTGAGCTACACCGCCACAGTGATCAGCGGCCCGGCCGAAGCCGAACTGCCTTTCACCAGAGCCCCCATGCGGAATCGAACCGCAGACCTTCTCCTTACCATGGAGACGCTCTACCGACTGAGCTATAGGGGCGAACGAGGAAGAGATTACACGTTCCGCGCCCAGAGGTGAAATCCGTATCCCGGGGCGAAGACCGCAGGTCGGCGAGGTGCACGGACGGACGATCCAAGGCCGGGCGTTCGATCGGCCGACGAGCCGTACGCCCCGAGCCGATACGACTATTGCCCGCCTCCCGGCGCCCCGCCCCCGTGCGCCATAGGCTCGACGCTCATTGGCCGGGGCACCGGCCCGATCCCCCACGGGCCCACTGGCCAGCGCGAGAAGGAGCCGGCGATGGACAGCGCAGCCGCCGACGGGCCGCACTCAGGCCCCGGCCCGGCGGCCAACCCGCTCGGGCACGGCCCGGTCCTCCTGCTCACCGGGGCCCGGCTGGCCGACGGACGGGTGGTGGACGTGCGGGTCAGCGGCGACCGGATCCAGGCGGTCGGCACCGTCGGCAGCCTCGGCCCGCTGCCCGCCCTGCCCGGCGCCCCCACCGTCACCACCGGCGCCCGGATCGACCTCAAGGGCTACCTGCTGCTCCCCGCCCCCGCCGAGGCGCACGCCCACTACGACTGCGCCTTCTCCGCCGCCCTGCCCGCCCCGCCCCCGGACACCCCCGCCGACCTCACCCGCCGGATCACCGAGGCCGCGCTCACCTCGCTCGGCTACGGCGCCACCGCCCAGCGCACCCACGTCCGGATCGGCGACGTGCACGGGCTGCGCCAGCTGGAGGCGGTGCTCACCGCCCGCCAGGCGCTGCGCGGCCTGGCCGAACTCCAGGCGGTGGCGATGCCCCGACTGCTCACCGGCCGGGCCGGCGCGGACGGGCGGACCCAGCTGCGCGAGGCCCTCAAGCTGGGCGCCACGGCGGCCGGCGGCTGCCCGGAGCTGGACCCGGACCCGGCCGGGTACGTCCAACTGCTGCTGGAGGCTGCCCGGGAGGCGGACTGCCCGGTGGACCTGCACACCACCGCCGCCGACGCGACCCAACTCGCCCGCCTGACGGGCGCCCTGGCACCGCTGCGGCCTCGGGTGACGCTCGGGCCGTGCGGGGCGCTGGCCCGCGGCGGGGCCACCGTGCTGGCGACCAGCGGGGTGCGGGTGGTCTGGCTGCCGCAGAACGGCGGCTGCACCGGCCTGGAGGGCCGCCCCGCCGGACTCCGGCCCGGCCTGGTACGGGAGTTGACCGCGGCCCGGGTGCCGTTGGCGGCGGGCAGCGGAGCGCTGCGGGACCCGTCCAACCCGGTCGGCCGGGCCGACCCGCTGGAGGCGGCCTACCTGCTCGCGGCGAGCGGGGAGCTGGACCCGGACGCGGCGTACGACGCGGTGGCGAACCAGGCCCGGGCGGCGCTCGGGCTGCCGCCGGTGCGGGTGGACGCCGGGTTCCCGGCGGAGCTGCTGGCGGTGCGCGGGGACAGCCTGGCCGGGGCGCTCGCGGGCGGGCACAGCCGGCTGGTGGTGCACAGCGGCCGGGTGGTCAGCCGGACCAGCGCCGTCCGGGAGTTCGCGGACACCGTGGCGCTGGCGCTGCCCCGGCAGTCCGGCGGCACGGACTGCTGAGCGCGCGGGGGGCCGGGAAAGCCAAGGGGCGCGCGACCCGAGTCGCGCGCCCCGCCCCCACAGCTGGCCCCCCTTGGCCCGCCGCGGGATCGGGACCCGCCTCCCCCCCAAAGATCAGGCACCCCAGCTTCCCGCCCCGACCC
>NZ_JBHZCN010000001.1:61201-168319 GCF_042755465.1 Kitasatospora sp. NPDC059160
TTGCCCGCCCCCCGGGGGGGGGGGCGCCCCCCCGGCCGGCGGGGGGCCCGGCAGGGGGGCGGGCGGGGGGGGGGGTAACCCCCCGGGGCGCCCCCCCCCGCGCCCCCCCCCCCTCCCCCACTGCTGGCCGCCCTTGGCCGGCGGCTGGAGCGGTCCCGGCCTCCCCCACAAGGAGCAGGAACCGCTCGTTCCGGCACCGACACTACGACCACGGACCACCGCCCCCGACCGGCCTTGACGCTCCCCTGTCGCCCACCGGCCGGCTCTTGACGGCTCGTTGACGCCGCCCCGTTCGGGCCCGGCCCCACGGCGCCGGCCGGCGACTACGGCACGGACCGGCGGCTACGGCACGTACCGGTAGCCGATCCCCGGCTCGGTGATCAGGTGCCGCGGCCGGGCCGGGTCGCGCTCCAACTTCCGCCGCAGCCCGGCCAGGTACACCCGCAGGTAGTTGCCGCGCGCCTCCTGGGCCGGCCCCCACACCTCGCGCAGGATCTGCCGCCCGGGCACCAGCCGGCCGGGGTTGGCGAGCAGCAGGCTGAGGATCCGCCACTCGGTCGGGGTGAGCCGCACCGGTCCGCCCGGCCCGACCACCGTGGTGGCCGCGAGGTCGACGGTGTGGTCGCCGATCACCGGCCGGCCCGGCGGCGCCGGGCTCAGCGGCCGGCGCAGCACCGCCCTCAACCGGGCCAGCAGTTCGTCCATCAGGAACGGCTTGGTGAGGTAGTCGTCGGCGCCCGCGTCCAGCGCGCCGATCTTGTCGGCGGCGTCGGAGCGGCCGGAGAGCACGATGATCGGCGCCGCGCTGTGGGTGCGCAGTCCGCGCAGCACGTCCATGCCGTCGAGGTCGGGCAGGCCGAGGTCGAGCAGGACGGCGTCCGGGGCGGAGTGCGCGGCCCGGTCGAGTGCCTCGCTGCCGCTGGCGGCCGTGCGGACGGCGTACTGCCGGGCGCTGAGGTTGATCCGCAGGGTGCGCAGCAGGGCCGGTTCGTCGTCGACGACGAGGATCTCGCAGTTCTCGATGGTGTGCTCACTCATGGTGCGGTGGCTCCTCCCCGGTGGCACGGTGCTCGGTGGCGGCGGGCTCGGTGGCGGCGGCCTCGGCGGCCGGTTCGGCGGCGGGCTCGGTGACGGCGGGCTCGGCAGCGGGCTCGGTGACGGCCGGCAGGGTGAGCAGCATGGTGGTGCCGCCGCCGGGGGTGTCCTCCACCTCCAGGCTGCCGCCCATGGCCTCGGCGAGGCCCCGGGAGAGGGCCAGGCCCAGGCCGACCCCGGTGGTGTTGTCGGTGTCGCCGAGGCGCTGGAAGGGCAGGAAGACCCGGTCGCGGTCCTCGGGGGCGATGCCGGGGCCGCGGTCGATCACCCGGATCTCGACCTGGTCGGCGTGGTGGCTGGCGGTGACCAGGACGGGCGCGCCGGGGGCGTTGTAGCGCAGCGCGTTGGTGATCACGTTGGCGAGCACCCGCTCCAGCAGCGGGGGGTCGGCGAGCACCGCCGGGGCGGTGTCCAGGTCGAGCGGCTGGACCGGCGCGTACGGGTCGGGGAGGCTGTCGAGCGCCCGGGGCAGGACCTCGTCCAGGTGGGTCTCGGTGAGGTGCAGGGTGAGCGCGCCGGCCTGGAGGCGGCTCATGTCGAGCAGGTTGTCGACCAGCCGGGTGAGCTTGACCAGCGATTCGTCGGCGGTTTCGAGGAGTTCGGTCTGGTCCTCGGGCGAGAACTCGACGTCCGGGCTGAGCAGCGAGCCGACCGAGGCGCGGGCGGCGGCCAGCGGGGTGCGCAGGTCGTGGCTGACGGCGGCGAGCAGTGCGGTGCGCATCCGGTCGGCGGCCTTGATCGGCTCGACCTCGGCGGCGACCACGGCCAGCCGGTCGCGCTCCAGCGCGGCGCCGACGTGGGCGGCGAAGGCGGTGAGCACCCGCTGGTCGGCGGCGGGCAGCCGGCGGCCGGTGAGGATCAGCACGGCGTCGACGCCGACCGGGACCTCGGTGGTCTCGTGCTGCGCCTCGTCCTCGTCCGGGTGCTCGGCCTCGCTGTGGGCGAGCACCTCGCCGTCGGAGCGGGAGAGCAGGACGACGGTCTGCATGCCGAAGGCCGTCCGGGACTTCTCCAGCAGGGCGGGCAGCGCGTCGGCGCCGCGCAGCACGCTGCCGGCCAGGGTGGAGAGGGTCTCGGCCTCGGCGGTGGCCCGGGCGGCCCGGGTGGTGAGCCGGCCGGCGTGGTCGACCACGGTGGAGACGGCGAGCGCGATGGCGGCGAAGACCACCAGGGCGACGATGTTGTTGGTCTCGCCGATGGTCAGGCTGTGGACCGGCGGGATGAAGTAGTAGTTCAGCAGCACCGAGGCGATGAACGCGGCCAGCAGGGCGGACATCGCGCCGCCGAGCAGGGCGACGATGACCACGCCGAGCTGGAAGATCAGCGCGTCGGTGGTGAGGTTGATGGTGTCGTGCGCCTGGGAGAGCAGGACGGTGAGCAGCCAGGGGATCACCAGGCCGGCCAGGTAGCCGACGACGGTGCGGCGCCGGGAGTGGCGCCGGCCCAGCGCGGGCAGCCGGCCGCGGCCGGTGAACTCGTGGGTGACCATGTGGACGTCGATGTCCTCGGAGGCGTCCACGGTCGTCTGCCCGGTGCCCGGGCCGGTGAGGAAGCGGTTGATCCGGCCGCGGCGGCTGGTGCCGAGCACCAGCTGGGTGGCGTCGTGGGCGCGGGCGAAGGCCAGCAGCGCGGTGGGGACGTCGTCGCCGACCACCACGTGGTAGCTGCCGCCGAGGCTCTCGACCAGTTGCCGCTGCTGGGCGAGCGCGCCGGAGGAGGCGCCGGCCAGGCCGTCGCTGCGGGACACGTGCACGGCCAGCAGCTCGCCGCCCGCGGCGGCGGCGATCCGGGCGGCCCGTCTGACCAGGGTCTCGCCCTCCGGGCCGCCGGTGAGGGCGACCACCACCCGCTCGCGGGTCTCCCAGACCCGGTCGATCTTGTGGCTGGCCCGGTAGTCGCGCAGCCCCTCGTCCACCCGGCCGGCCACCCAGAGCAGGGCGAGCTCGCGCAGGGCGGTGAGGTTGCCGACCCGGAAGTAGTTGGAGAGCGCGGCGTCCACCTTCTCCGCCTTGTAGACGTTGCCATGGGCCATCCGCCGGCGCAGCGCCTGGGGCGCCATGTCGACGAGTTCGAGCTGGTCGGCCCGGCGGACCACCTCGTCCGGGACGGTCTCGCGCTGCGGGATCCCGGTGATCTTCTGGACGACGTCGTTCAGCGATTCCAGGTGCTGGATGTTGACGGTGGTGATGACGTCGATCCCGGCGGCGAGCAGTTCCTCGACGTCCTGCCAGCGCTTGGCGTGGCGGCCGCCGGGGATGTTGGTGTGGGCCAGTTCGTCGACCAGCACGACGGACGGGCGGCGGGCGAGCACCCCGTCGAGGTCCATCTCCTCGAACTCGGCGTCGCGGTAGGAGCGGTGGGCGCGCGGCAGCACCTCCAGGCCGTCGGTCATGGCCTCGGTGTGGCGGCGGCCGTGGCACTCGATGTACCCGATCACGACGTCGGCCCCGCGCTCCTGTCTGCGCCGGGCCTCGTCCAGCATCCGGTAGGTCTTGCCGACCCCCGGGGCGGAGCCGAGGTACACCCTCAACCGACCGGTGCGGATGCCGGAGCCGGGGGTGAGGTCGCGGGCCATGGGCACTGCTTCTTTCCATCAGGAGGTGGCGGCGGGGGACGGTGCGCGTCTGCGGGTACGGCGCGGCCGACCCGGGCGCGGGGAGCATCCTCCCGCGCCCGGGTCGGCCCGGTCATCCTGGTATGTCGTGCGGTGTCACTGTCCGATCACTTCTGCTCGGTCACTTCTGCGCGGTCATGTCCGCTCGGTCGGGTCCGCTCGGTCACTTCGCTTCGCTGATCGCCCGGTTGAGCAGGACGACGTTGACGCCCTCGTTGCCGAGGAAGCCGAGCGAGCGGCTCTCGGTGTACTTGTCGACCAGCCCGGCGACCGTCTCCACCGGCAGCTTGCGCTCCTTGGCGACCCGGTTCACCTGCTCCTTGGCGTAGACCACCGAGATGTGCGGGTCGAGGCCGGAGCCGGAGGCGGTCAGCGCGTCGGCCGGGACGCTCGCCGGGTCGACGCCGTCGAACGCGGCGACGGCGGCGCGGCGGTCGTTGACGGCCTTGAGCAGGTCGTCGCTGTTCGGACCGAGGTTGCTGGCACCGGAGTTGTCACCGGCGTAGTTGTTGGCGGAGGGCCGGGGCTGGAACCACTTCGGGTCCGGCACCGGGTCCTCCTTCGGGTCGTCCGGGTTCTTCTTGGGCAGGTTGTAGTTCTGGCCGAGGAGGCTGGAACCGACCTGCTTGCCGTCGGACTTCACGATCGAGCCGTTGGCCTTGTCGCTGAACGCGACCTGGCTGATCCCGGTGACCAGCAGCGGGTAGGCGACTCCCAGGATCACCGTGAGCACGAGCAGCGCGCGCAGCGCGGTCCAGTGCGTACGGATGGTGGTCGGCAGGGGCTTGGACATGGTGTTTTCTCCTTCCCTGCGTCAGCTGAGGCCGGGGATGAACTGGACGATCAGGTCGATCAGCTTGATGCCGACGAACGGCACCACCAGACCGCCGAAGCCGTAGACCCCGATGTTGCGGCGCAGCAGCGAACTGGCGTCGGACGGGCGGTACTTCACGCCGCGCAGGGCGAGCGGGATCAGGCCGATGATGACCAGGGCGTTGAAGATGATCGCCGAGGTGATCGCGGACTGCGGGCTGTGCAGGCCCATGATGTTGAGGTGGCTCAGGCCCGGGTAGACCCCGGCGAACATCGCGGGGATGATCGCGAAGTACTTGGCCACGTCGTTGGCGATCGAGAAGGTGGTCAGCGCACCGCGGGTGATCAGCAGCTGCTTGCCGATCTCCACGATCTCGATCAGCTTGGTCGGGTTGGAGTCCAGGTCGACCATGTTGCCGGCCTCCTTGGCCGCCATGGTCCCGGTGTTCATCGCGACGCCGACGTCGGCCTGGGCGAGCGCGGGGGCGTCGTTGGTGCCGTCGCCGGTCATCGCGACCAGCTTGCCGCCCTCCTGCTCCTTCTTGATCAGGGCCATCTTGTCCTCGGGCGTGGCCTCGGCGAGGAAGTCGTCCACGCCGGCCTCCTCCGCGATCGCCTTGGCGGTCAGCGGGTTGTCGCCCGTGATCATGATGGTCTTGATGCCCATCCGGCGGAGCTCGTCGAAGCGCTCCCGCATGCCCTCCTTGACCACGTCCTTGAGGTGGATGACCCCCAGGACGCGGGCGGGACGGCTGCCGACCTTGGCGGCCACCACCAGCGGGGTGCCACCGGCGGCGGAGATGCCGTCGACCAGGGTGGCGACCTCGTCGCCGACCGAACCGCCGTTCTCGGTGACCCAGTTGGAGACCGAGCCGGCCGCGCCCTTGCGGACCTGGTGGACGCCGTCGGCCTCGTCCAGGTCCACGCCCGACATCCGGGTCTGGGCGGTGAACGGGACCCAGGTGGCGTGCGTCAACTCGCCCTGGGCGCGGGCCCGCAGGCCGTACTCGGTCTTGGCCAGGACCACGATCGAGCGGCCCTCGGGGGTCTCGTCCGCGAGCGAGGAGAGCTGGGCGGCACCGGCCAGTTCGTCCGTGGACACGCCCGGGGCGGGCAGGAACTCGGCGGCCTGGCGGTTGCCCAGGGTGATGGTGCCGGTCTTGTCGAGCAGCAGGGTGTTGACGTCGCCGGCGGCCTCGACGGCGCGGCCGGACATCGCCAGCACGTTGCGCTGGACCAGGCGGTCCATGCCCGCGATGCCGATCGCGGAGAGCAGCGCGCCGATGGTGGTCGGGATGAGCGCCACGATCAGGGCGACCAGGACGATCATCGACTGCGGGGCGCCCGCGTAGGTCGCCATCGGCTGGAGGGTGACGACCGCGACCAGGAAGACGATGGTCAGCGAGGCCAGCAGGATGTTGAGCGCGATCTCGTTCGGCGTCTTCTGCCGGGCGGCGCCCTCGACCAGGGCGATCATCCGGTCGATGAAGGACTTGCCGGGCTCCGAGGCGATCTTGACCACGATCCGGTCGGACAGCACCTTGGTGCCGCCGGTCACCGCGGAGCGGTCGCCGCCGGACTCGCGGATGACCGGCGCGGACTCACCGGTGATCGCCGACTCGTCGACGGACGCGACGCCCTCGACCACGTCGCCGTCGCCGGGGATGACCTGCCCGGCCTCGACCACCACGTGGTCACCGAGCTGGAGCGCGGTGCCGGGCACCTCCTCCTCGGCCTGGGTGGCGGGCCAGTCGGTGAGCCGGCGGGCGACGCTCTCGGTCTTGGTCTTGCGCAGGGTGTCGGCCTGGGCCTTGCCGCGGCCCTCCGCGACGGCCTCCGCCAGGTTGGCGAAGATCGTGGTGAGCCAGAGCCAGACGGTGATCGCCCAGGCGAACACCGACGGGCTGGCGATCGCGGAGACGGTGGTGACCACCGAGCCCACCTCGACCACGAACATCACCGGGTTCTTGACCATCACCCGGGGGTCGAGCTTCTTCACCGCGTCCGGCAGGGACGCGAGGATCAGCTTCGGGTCGAGGAGGCCGCTCTGCACTCTGTGCGGCGCGGCGGGCTCGGCCTTGTCGTCGGCCGGTGCGGGGTTGAGCGTAGGGGTGGACATCAGGAGAGACCTTCCGCGAGCGGCCCGAGGGCCAGGGCCGGGAAGTAGGTGAGGCCGACGACGATCAGGATCACACCCGACAGCAGGCCCACGAACAGCGGCTTGTGGGTGGGCAGGGTGCCCGGAGTGGCCGGAACCGGCTGCTGCTGGGCGAGCGAGCCCGCCAGCGCCAGGACGAAGACGATCGGCAGCAGTCGGCCGAAGATCATCGCCAGGCCGAGCGCGGTGTCGTACCAGTCGGTGTTGACGGTGATGCCGCCGAAGGCCGAGCCGTTGTTGTTGGCGGCCGAGGTGAAGGCGTACAGCACCTCGGAGAAGCCGTGGGCACCGGAGTTGAGCATTCCGGCCCGCTCGCCCGGCAGGGCCATCGCCACACCGGTGCCGACCAGCACGAGGGTCGGGGTGGTGAGGATGTACAGCGAGGCGAACTTCATCTCCCGGCCGCCGAGCTTCTTGCCCAGGTACTCGGGGGTGCGGCCGACCATCAGGCCGGCGACGAACACCGCGACGACCGCCAGGATCAGCATGCCGTACAGGCCGGAGCCCACACCGCCGGGCGCGATCTCGCCCAGCATCATGTTGAAGACCGTCAGACCGCCGCCGAACGGGGTGAACGAGTCGTGGAAGGAGTTCACCGCACCGGTCGAGGTCAGCGTGGTGGAGGCGGCGAAGATCGTGCTGGCGGCGATGCCGAAGCGCTGCTCCTTGCCCTCCATCGCCGCGCCCGCGGCCTGCAGGGCGGTGCCGTGGTGCGAAGCCTCGGACCAGGTCAGCAGGGCGGTCGAGGCGACCCAGAAGATGCCCATCACGGCGAGGATCGCGTAGCCCTGGCGGTTGTCCCCCACCATCCGGCCGAAGGTCCGCGGCAGGGCGAACGGGATCAGCAGGATCAGGAAGATCTCGACCAGGTTGGAGAAGCCGGTCGGGTTCTCGAACGGGTGCGCCGAGTTGGCGTTGAAGAAGCCGCCGCCGTTGGTGCCGAGGAGCTTGATGACCTCCTGGGAGGCCACCGGGCCGCCCGGGATCTTCTGCACCTCGCCGCTGAGGGTGGTCACGTCGGTGAAGCCGTGGAAGTTCTGGATCACGCCGGTGGCGGCCAGGACCAGGGCGAAGACGATCGAGATCGGCAGCAGCAGGCGCAGGTTGATCCGGGTGAGGTCCACCCAGAAGTTGCCGACCCGGTCGGTCCGGTTCCGGGTGAAGCCCCGGATCAGCGCGGCGACGACGGCGATGCCGACGGCCGCGGAGACGAAGTTCTGCACCGCCAGGCCCGCCATCTGCGCCAGGTGGCCCATCGCGGACTCACCGGCGTAGGACTGCCAGTTGGTGTTGGCGACGAAGGAGATGGCGGTGTTCCAGGCCTGGTGGCCCTCCATCTGCGGAACGCCCAGGTTCAGCAGCAGGTAGCCCTGGAGCCGGATCAGGCCGTAGAGGAAGAGCACCGAGACGGCCGAGAAGGCGATCACCGAGCGCAGGTACACCGACCAGCGCTGATCGGCGTCACCGTCGACGCCGATCACCTTGTAGATGCCGCGCTCGACTCTGAGGTGCTTGGAGGTGGTGAGGACCTTGGCGATGTAGTCGCCGAGGGGGCGGTAGCACAGGGCCAGCGCGCCGACGAGGGCGAGGGCCTGCAGCCAGCCCGCGAGAGTGGATCCCATGTCAGAACTTCTCCGGGAAGATCAGCGCCACGACGAGGTAGCCGACGAGAGCGACGGCCACGACCAGACCTGCGATGTTCTCCGCGCTCACAGCTTCTCCACCCCCCGCGCGATCAGGGCGATGACGGCGAACACGGCGACCGTGACACCGACGTAGATGAGATCGGACATGGGCTCCACCAGCGTGGTTCGGGAGATGCCGCGACCGGGCCGAATGGCTTCCGTGCGGCACCGGCGGACGACCGGCAGAGGAAGCAAATCAGCCGTCTAAGGCGCGTTAGGGCTCCCTGACGCCCTCCATACGGGTGAACGCAGTGCGTTGACGCGACCTTGACGTCCGCTTCACCGGGCCGAGACCGACGTGATCGGGCCGAGACCGTCGTGAGCCTGCCGGGGCCCCGGCACGCACGGGCCCCGGTACGGCCGCAGCCGTACCGGGGCCCATGGGTTCACCCGTCAGTCCCCTACCGCCCCCGCGGTCACATCCGCATCCGCAGGCGGCAGACCACCGCGTCGGTGTGCCGGCGCAGGGCGCGGTCGATCACGGCGCCGCGCCGGTTCTGCAGCGCGCGCTGCCACCAGTGGGCGGGCTCGACCTCGGGGATCAGCACGGTGAGCCGGTCGTACGCGTGCTCCTCGCCCAGCTGGTTGACGAAGTCGGCGATCGGCTGGCCGAGCCGCCGGTGGTCCTCCGCGATCTCCAGCAGGGGCACGCCGGGCTGCCACAGCTCCCAGTCCCGGCGCAGCGCCTCGGCGTCCGCCGGGTCGTGCACCACGGTCACCGCGAACACCTCGTCGCCCAGCGAGAGCGCCGCCGACAGTCCGTCCCGGGTGAGCCGGGTGATGGCCGTCACCGGGACCACCACCAGGCTGCGCTGACGGGTCACCGCGCCCGGCACCCGGCCGAGTTCCAGCCGCTCGCCGATCCGCCGGTAGCTGCGGTGGATCGCCTCGAACAGCACCACCAGCAGGGGCAGGGCCACCACGATGCCCCAGGCGCCCTCGGTGAACTTGGTGCCGGTCACCACGAGGGTCGCGACACCGGTCAGCACCGCGCCGAAGCCGTTCAGCGCGGCCTTCCACCGCCAGCCGGCCGGGCGGTTCAGGTACCAGTGCCGGACCATGCCGACCTGGCAGATGGTGAAGCCGACGAACACGCCGATCGAGAACAGCGGCACCAGGTCGTTGACGTCGCCGCCGGAGCCGACCAGCAGCGCGGCCGACACCGCGGCCAGGAACAGCACGCCGTACCGGTACACCTGGCGGTCGGCGCGCAGCGCGAAGACGTGCGGGAGGTGGTTGTCCCGGGCGAGCAGGTCCATCAGCACCGGCAGGCCGCCGAAGGAGGTGTTGGCGGCGAGGCCGAGCAGCACCACGGTGGCGAACTGGACGACGAAGAAGCCGGCGCCGTGGCCGAGCGAGGCGTCCGCGAGCTGGGCGAGCACGGTGACGCCGTCGACCGGCTGGAGGTGGAAGCGGCCGATCAGCACGGCCAGGCCGATCAGCATCACGCCGAGCAGGGCGCCGAGCGCGACCTCGGTGTGCTGGGCCCGCTTCACCCGCGGGGTCCGGAAGGAGGGGACGGCGTTGGCCACCGCCTCGACGCCGGTCAACGCCGAACAGCCGGCCGCGAAGGCCTTGAGCAGCAGCAGCGCGCCGACCGCGGTGGCGTTCTCGGCGAGCACCGAGGCGTGGCCGGCGGCGGCCGCCGTGCTGGCCGGGGCGTCCCGGAACAGGCCGACCACGATGATCGCCAGGATGGAGAGCACGAAGACGGCGGTCGGCACCAGGAACCAGCGCGCCGACTCGGCGATGCCGCGCAGGTTGACGGCGGTCACCAGGGCGAGCACGCCCAGGCAGAGCCAGACCCGGTCGTCGTACAGGCCGGGGATCGCGGAGGTCAGCGCCGCCACTCCGGCGGTCACCGAGACCGCGACGTTCAGGATGTAGTCGATGACCAGCGAGGCGGCCGCGGTCAGCGCCGTCCGGCGCCCCAGGTGGGCCTTGGCGACGGCGTACGAGCCGCCGCCGTCCGGGAAGGCCGCGATCACCTGCCGGTAGGAGGCGACCAGCACCGCGAGCAGGACGGCGATCGCCACCGTGACCGGCACCGTGAAGCCCAGCCCGTACGCGCCGGCCGCGGCCAGCACCAGCACGATCGACTCCGGGCCGTAGGCCACCGAGGCCATCGCGTCCAGCGACAGCGCCGCCAGGCCGCCGAGCGCGCTGAGCCGGTGCCGCTCGTCGCCCGCCCCGGTGTCCGGCGGTTCGTCGGCCGTGACGGCCGGGGTGGAGATGGCGCTGGACATCGGACGGACCTCCGCAGTCGGTAGTTGCTCCGAATCCTGCGGTTCGCGCGCCCGGGGCGCGCCCGTCCCCTACGCGTTCCTGACGCCGTCACCAGCGCCCTTGACGGGGCCTTGACGCCACCGCCGTACGGCGGAAGGGGGGCTTGGCGGGGGTGGGGTGAGCCGTGGTCCCGGCGGGCGCCGGTTGGGAAGACGATCAGCTCGGTCGAAGGACTCCCACCCCCGACCCCCCACTCTGCTGCCCACAAAACGTAATTGCAAGCTATGTGCAACAAGTCCCCGACGACCCCACCCGGACGCCCCCGCCGTTCGATCCCGCCCGGACCGCACGAAAACGGCCCCCGATCCGCGTTTCCGCAGATCGGGGGCCGTTTCTCTATCCTGTGGCTGGTGCAGGGTTCGAACCTGCGTAGCTTGCGCGACAGATTTACAGTCTGCTCCCTTTGGCCGCTCGGGCAACCAGCCAGGATGGTGTCTCGCGGGGCTTCTCGGCCCCGTTCGACGTGGTAAACCATACCTGATCCGGGGGGGTGCTACGCCACTCGGTAGATCACCCGACGATCGAGGACCGCCGCGCGGCGGTCACGGGCGGGGCCGGGGTGACGCTGGATAGGCTTGGGCGGCGGGCGCCCGGTGGGGCGGGCCGTGTCAGTGAAGCCAGAGCATCAAGGAGACCAACACCCATGGCCGACTCCAGTTTCGACATCGTCTCGAAGGTCGAGTGGCAGGAGGTCGACAACGCGATCAACCAGACCTCCCGTGAGATCGCCACCCGCTTCGACTTCAAGGGCGTGGGCGGCGAGATCAGCCGCTCCGGCGAGAAGATCGAGATGAAGGCCAACGGCGAGGAGCGCGTGCGCGCCATCCTGGACGTGCTGCAGACGAAGTTCGTCAAGCGCGGCCTGTCGTTGAAGGCGCTGGACGCCGGTGAGCCGCAGCTGTCCGGCAAGGAGTACAAGATCTTCGCGGACATCAAGGAAGGCATCACCACGGAGGATGCCAAGAAGGTCGCGAAGATCATCCGGGACGAGGGCCCGAAGGGCGTCAAGGCCCAGGTCCAGGGCGACGAGCTGCGCGTCAGCTCCAAGAGCCGCGACGACCTCCAGGCCGTCCAGGCCCTGCTCAAGGGCAAGGACCTGGACTTCGCGGTCCAGTACGTGAACTACCGCTAGTCGACCCCGGCCGGCCCGCACCCCGCGCGCGGGCGGACGGCTGGACGGCAGGACGGCACGGCCCCGCTCCCGGATTTCGGGGGCGGGGCCGTTCGCGTCGGCGCGGCAGGCCGGTCAGAGCACCGCGGCGAGTTCCTCGGCGATCGCGGCGGCGAAGGCGTCGACGTCGGCCTCGGTGGTGTCGAAGGAGGTCATCCAGCGGACCTCGCCGCTCTGCACGTCCCAGGTGTAGAAGCGGAAGCGCTTCTGCAGGGCCTCGGTGGCGGCCGGCGGCAGCACGGCGAAGATCTGGTTGGCCTGCACCGGGCGGTCGATCCGGATGCCGGGCAGGTCCCGGACGGCCGTGAACAGCCGCTGGGTCATCGCGTTGGCGTGGGAGGCGCTGCGCAGCCAGAGGTCGGTGCCCAGGAGGGCCTCGAACTGGACGGAGACGAAGCGCATCTTGGAGGCCAGCTGCATCGAGGTCTTGCGCAGGTAGCGCATGCCCTGGACGGCCTCCCGGTTCAGCACCACGATCGCCTCGCCGAGCAGCAGGCCGTTCTTGGTGCCGCCGAGCGAGAAGGCGTCCACGCCGGCGTCGGTGGTGAAGGCCCGCATCGGGACGCCCAGGGTGGCGGCGGCGTTGGCCAGTCGGGCGCCGTCGAGGTAGACCTTCATGCCCAGGCCGTGCGCGTGGTCGCAGATCGCCCGGATCTCCTCGGGCGTGTAGCAGGTGCCGACCTCGGTGGACTGGGCGATCGAGACGACGGCGGGGCGGGCCCGGTGCTCGTTGTCGAAGCCGTAGGCCTGGCGGTCGATCAGCTCGGGGGTGAGCTTGCCGTCCCAGGCCGGGACGGTGTGCAGCTTGAGGCCGGCCATCACCTCCGGCGCACCGCCCTCGTCCACGTTGACGTGCGCGCTCTCGGCGCAGACCAGGGCGTCCCGGCGGTCCATCATGGCCTGCAGCGCGACCACGTTGGCGCCGGTGCCGTTGAACACCGGGAACACCTCGGCGGACGGGCCGAAGTGGCCGCGGAACACCTCCTGGAGGTGCTCGGTGTAGACGTCCTCGCCGTAGCTGACCTGGTGGCCGCCGTTGGCGACGGCGATCGCCGCCAGCACCTCGGGGTGGACGCCGGCGTAGTTGTCGCTGGCGAAGGCGCGGAGCTCGGGGTCGTGTCGTCGCTGCGGGGTCATCGGGTGCTGTTCCTCCACTGGCACGGGGTCGGGGGTCACGGGGGCCACGGGGCTCACTGGGGTCAGGGCGGTCACGGGGGTCAGGGCGGTCACGGTCGGACCGGTTCGACGTCGAGCCGGTACTCGGCCATGATCCGGCGGGCCGCGGCCCGTACGCTCCGCTCGTCCGGTCCGGTCAGCCGGAAGCGGCCGGGGACGTGGAAGTAGCCGCCGGTGCCGTCGTACACGGCGCCGGGCTCGGGCAGCACCTCGGCGTACACCTGCGGCACCACGCCCGTCATCGGGGTGCGGTCCAGCACCCGGGCGGGCCGGACCGCGGGCTCGGGCATGACGACCCAGCCGGCGCTGGCGTGCTCGAAGCCGCGGCCGGCCGACTCCAGCGGGAGGCCGAGCACCGTGCGGAAGGTCTCCGCCATCAGGTCGATGCCGTGCACCTCCCGGTGGACGAAGGGCACCTCGGCGCCGCCCGGGCGCATGCCGACCTCCAGGAAGACCGGTTCGCCGCTCGGCCGGCGGATCACCTCCAGGTGGAAGCAGCCGGTCTCCAGGCCGAGCGCCCGGACGCAGGCGAGCGCGAAGGCGGCGAGCTCGTCCCGCAGCGCGCCCGGGTCCAGGAACACCGAGCCGAGCGGGCGGCCCTCGGTGAACTCCAGCGGGGTGTTGACGTAGCCGGAGACGCTGACGAAGTGCTCGCGGCCCGCCGCGAGCACCCCGTCGACGTGGTAGATCTCCGAGGAGACGTACTCCTCGCACTCGTACTCCTCGGCGTCGGTCTCCGCGAGCGCCGCCGTCAGGGCGGCGGAGTCGTGGACGATCCGGACGCCGGCCGAACCGGCCCGGGCCCGCGGCTTGAGGACCATCGGGAAGCCGACCGCGCGCTCCAGCTCGGCGGCGGACGCGCCGCCCGCCAGCGCGGCGAACCGCGGCACCGCCAGTCCGGCCGCGGCCACCCGCTCCTTCATCACCACCTTGTCCTTGAACGCCCGCACCAGGTCGGCCGAGGGGCCGGGGGCGCCGACCGCCTCGCGCACCCGGGCGGCCGTCAGCACGTCGTACTCCGACAGGCCGACCACGCCGTCGAAGGCGCCGTGCCGCTCCCGCAGTTCCCGTGCGGCCGCCAGGACGGTGGCGAACTCCAGGTCGGGCACGGTGACCACGCGCCCGGGCTCGATCGGGCCGAGCGCGGCCACGCCGTCGGGCGTGGTGACGACCGAGAGGTCGCAGGGGTGGCCGGCGCAGTACCGCCGGTACTCGGCGTCCTCGTCGTCGTAGCGGTTGACGACCAGGTAGTGCGGGTGTTCAGGCACGCGGGGGCTCCGAAGGGGTGGTGGGGATCAGCTCAGGGTTTCCGGCAGGCAGGCGGCGAAGTCGGCCGCGGTGACCGGGGTGAACCACCGCCGGTGCGCGACGGTGGCCGGGGCCGGGCGCTCCGGGAAGGCGGCGAAGCCCGGGTCGCCGGTGCCGCCGAGCCGCCGCCAGAGGTCGGCGGCGAAGTCCGGCATGATCGGGAAGCCCAGCAGGGCCAGCCCCTTGAGCCACCAGTAGCCCTGGTCGGGGGTGCGGTCGGCGTCGGGGAGGGCGTCGATCCGGTCGATCCAGGAGTCCAGCACCGCGCCGGCCTCGGCCATCCGCACGGTCGGGCCGTCCAGGGCCCGCTCCAGCCGGTCCAGGTGCGCGTCGAGCGCGGCCAGCACCGGCGCGGGGAGCGCCGCCGGCTCGGCCGGCAGCCGCTCCCAGGCGGCGGCGATCCGGTCCTCCAGGACGCCGGCCAGCCGGTGGTTGACGGCGTCCAGGAACTCCTTGGGCTCGAAGCTGGTCTGCGAGGTCTCCGGGTTGACCAGGGCGAGGTGGTAGCGGACGGCGTCCGGGGTCAGCCCGCGGACCTTCGCGACGCCCGAGGCGGTGATCGCGTGCCGGCGGCTGGTGGAGAACTTCTCCCCGGCCAGCTGGTAGAACTCGTTGATCAGCACCCGGTCGTACGGCCGGGTGTCCCCGTGCACCAGGGCGACGGCGTTGATGCAGACCAGCGCGGACACCACGTTGTCGCAGCCGAGGCTGGTCACGGTGACCACGTCGGAGTCGGGCGAGAAGGAGTTGACCTCGGCCCCGATCCGCTGCCGGTGGATCTCGCCGAGCAGCCGGGCGAACATGAAGCCGCCGGTGTACGAGAACAGGCTGGACGGGACGCCGTCCTCGCCGCCGGCCAGCGTCATCCCCCAGGTCTCGGGGACGCTCAGCCGGATGGTGGCGCCGCCCCGGCCGAGCAGCGCCCGGACGGTCGAGCGGTACCGCTCGGCGAGGTCCAGGCGGTCGAACTCGGGCTCCAGTTCGGCCAGTCCGGCGGTGCGCAGGAAGCGGGTGGCGATCTGCCGCCACTGCCAGTCGGCGTCCGTGGCCAGCCGCGGGCGCGGCTCGACCACCTCCTCCGGACGGAAGTGCGCGCCGCAGCCCTCGCAGAAGTAGCTGGCCACCTCGGTGCCGCAGTCCGGGCAGCGGCCGAGCAGCAACGGGCCGACCACGAAGCGGCCGGCGGTCGGCTCGTACGGGACCTTCTCGATCAGCGTGCTCACCGCGCCGCGGGCGTCCAGCCGGGCGACGCTCCCGTCGATCTCGCGCTGGAACAGGCCGTGCCAGGGCTCCTCGGCGGGGTTGACGAACTCGTCCATGCCGATCCGCAGCGCGGCGAGGTCGGCCTGCATGACCTCGTGGTAGTGGGCGACGACCTCGCCCGGGTCGACGCCGTCGACCCGGGCCTTCATGGCGACCCAGGGCTCGTAGGCGTCGGTGCCGGTCATGATCGCCGGACGGTCGCCGCGCATCCGCAGGAAGCGGGCGAGCGCGTCCACCCGCAGGAAGGGGCCGGCGATGTGGCCCAGGTGCAGGTGCCCGTTGGGCGTGGGCTCCGGGGGGACGAGCAGGTAGTGGCGGGGGGTGGCGTTGGTGCGCATCGTGGTCCTCACGGGCTGTCGGGAGGTCAGTCGAGGCCCAGCAGGGCGAGTGCGCCCTCGGCCATGGCCGGGGCGAGCCGGAAGCCGGAGCCCGCGCCACCGGTCGCCAGGACGACGCCGTCGAGGCCGTCCAGCGGGGTGATCAGCGGGGCGAAGTCCGGGAGGTAGAGGTCGGCACCGGTCCGGCAGCCGATGAACTCGGGCCGGAAGCACGGGAGTTGCTCGGCGAGGACGGCCTCGGCCAGGGCCCGGTCGGCGGGGTTCGGCGCCAGCCGGGTGCGCTCGGGCGGGCAGTCCCAGTCGGTGCTGGTGATGCTGTAGTACCAGTCCCGGCCCTCGCCGACGGGCAGCAGGAAGGCGTCCGGCTCGTCCAGCACCAGCAGCGGGCGGTGTCCGCCGGGCTCTCCGCCGCGCAGCCGGTAGGCGACCACCTTCTTGGTCCGGGCGCCGAGCCGCTTCGCCGTCGCGGCGAACGGGCCGGCCAGGGCGGCGGCGCCGGGGGCGGCCAGCACCCGGCGGGCGGTCAGCTCGCCGCCGTCCTCGGCGATCAGCCGGTAGCCGTCCGCACAGGGCTCGACGGCGCGCACCGCGAAGCCCTCGACCAGGTCCCGCCGCGGGCCGTCGACCCGGGATCCGGCAGTGAGGGGTCCGGCAGTGAGGGGTCCGGCAGTGAGGGGTCGGGCAGTGAGGGATCCGGCGACGGGCGATCCGTCGGCGGGGCCCCCGGAGGTGAGGGGCCGGAGCAACTGCTCGACGGCCTCGGCGGGTTCGGAGAACGTCGCCTCGGCGGAGCGCCGCAGCTCGGTGCCCGCCCCGCCGACCGGTCCGCCGAACACGGCCCGCAGCTGCGCCTCCTGCTCGGACCGGCAGGGCGCCAGCGCGTCGCCGACCAGCTGGCCGTCGACCCCGGCCGCGCCACCGGCCGGCACCACCCAGTACGCGCGCCGCACCTCGGCGTTCAACGCCGGTGCGAGCGCGGCCAGTTCGGCCCGGAGTTCGAGGCTGCGCCGGGCCAGGGCCCGCTGCTCCCCGGTCCGCCCGGCCGGGATGTCCACCGCGAGCGAGCGCACGGTCGAGCCGTCGTGCACGGCGCCCGCGCAGACCGCGACCACCGAGGCGTCCGGATGGCGCAGCGCGGCCAGGCCGACGGCGGTGGCGCCGACGATGCCGGTGCCGATCACCGCGAGGTCGTACGTCCCGTGCCCGCTCACGCGCCGGCCTCCCGCCACCAGATCGAGAGCACCGTCATCTCCTCGTCGGCGGTGTGCAGCCGGTGCTCCTCGCCGCCCGGGAGCGCGTACAGCCCGCCCGGGCGGGCCGGGTGCTCGCGGCCGCCGCAGGTGATCACCCCGTGGCCGCGCTGGACCAGCCACAGTTCCTGCGAGGCGTGGCAGTCGGCCATGGTGGCCGAGTGCGGGGGCACGGTGAACACCGCCAGGTTGACGGGCAGCCGGCCGACGGCCGCGAGGACCTCGGCCGCGTCCAGGTCGGCCTCCAGGCTGGAGGTGCCGGTCTCGTCGACGTCGGGCGCGAGGTAGCGGACCTCGACGGACCGCCCCTCGGCCACGGCGTCCGGGCCGGCCGTCTCGTTCAACTGATGCATCGTCAGGAACTCCCGTTCGTACGGATGCTGTCGAGGATCGCCCGGCTGCGCCAGGCGAGCAGGCCGAGGTTGGGATCGGTGATGCCGAACGCGTGCCGGGCGCCGTTCTGCAGGTAGATCCGGTGGCCGTCCGGCCCGTCCCACTCCACCGAGTAGTCCTCCCGGACGACCGGGAGGCCGTCCTCCAGCCGCAGTCGCCCGGTCAAGGCGCCCAGGCACTGCGGCAGTTGCTGGACGTAGCCGGTCGCCAGCACGACCGCGTCGCAGTCCACCGCGGTCTCGGCCCCGTCGGACTTGAGCTCCAGGCGCAGCCCGTCGGCCCGCTCGGCGAGCCCGGCGACCTCGTGCCCGGGCAGCAGCCGGATCAGCTCCGGGCGCCCCTCGACGTGGCTGGTCAGGTAGACGATCCGGTACAGCTCGGCCAGCAGGCCCTCGTTGACGCCGTCGCTGGCGTACTTCTGCTCGGCCAGCAGGGCGGCCCGCTGCTCCTTGGGCCGTCCGAAGAAGTCCTGGGCGGCCTCCGGCAGGTACAGGTCGTTGGTGAAGGCCGACTCGTCCAGCGGCAGGAAGCCGGGCCGCCGGCTGACCCAGGTGACCCGCTCCGGGCGGGCCTGGCCGACCAGCAGGTGGCGGACGATCTCGGCGCCGCTCTGCCCGCCGCCGACCACGGCGACCCGGCGGCCGGCCAGTGCCTCGGCGTGCTGGACGAACTCGCTGGAGTGGAACACGGCCGGCCCGGTGGCGCCCTCCAGCACCGGCGGGAGGTACGGCTGCGGGCCCGCGCCGAGGACGAGGTGCCGGGAGCGGAAGGTGCCCCGGGAGGTCTCGGTCTCGAAGTGGTCGCCGTGGAAGCGGACCTCCGTCACGTCGTGGTCGTAGCGGACGGTGTCGCCGAGCTGGTCGGCCACCCAGCCGAGGTACTGGTTGAACTCCGCGCGGTGGACGGCCGGGAAGCGGGCGGTCAGGAACTGGTAGAACCGGCCCTTGGCGGCGAGGAAGGCCAGGAAGGAGAACCGGCTGGTCGGGTCGACCGGGGTGACCAGGTCCTTGAACGGCGAGTTCTGCAGGGTGGCGTCGGGGAGCAGCAGTCCCGGGTGCCAGGCGGGCCGTTCGCGGCGGTCCAGGTGCAGTCCGGTGGTGCCCGGGTGGGCTTCGGCCTGGGCGGCCAGGCTGAGGTTGGCCGGGCCGGCGCCGACCGCCAGGTAGTCGAGGAGCTCGCTCACCGTTCGTCCTCCGCTTGGGGGTTGATCCGGACGGCGGCGTCGACCGCGCCGCGCAGCGCGGTGGCGGCGGCCGGGGAGTCGGCGGTGAAGACCGCCTGGCCGAGCCGGCAGCGGAAGTCGTCCAGGTGCGGGTGGATCGGGTCGCCCGGGGCGAGGTCGAGCCGGACCTCGCGCACGCCCGGCAGGGCGGCCGCGGTGTCCAGGCCGGTGGCCCGGTCGAAGCGGGTCTCCCCGGGGGCGGTGAAGAAGTGGATGCCGGCGACCGCCGCGACCGGCTCGCCGAAGGCGCCGGTCTCCTGCGGGTCGAGGCCGAGCAGCCCGGCCAGCCACACCCTGGGCAGGCTGACGCCGGTGGCGAGCTGGGCCAGTTCGGCGATCCGGTCGCCGCCCATCCGGGCGCCGATCTCGACCAGGGCCGGGCCCTGGGCGGTGAGCCGCAGTTCGCAGTGGAACGGCCCGACGCTCAGGTTGACCGCCCGGACGACGCCCTGGACGTACTCCTCGATCGCGGCCGAGGCCTCGGCCGACAGGGCGGCGGGCAGCTGGTGGCCGATCTCGGCGAAGTACGGCTCCGGCGCGAGGAGCTTCTCGGTCACCGCGACGACGGTGGTGGTGCCGTCGAGGACGTAGCCCTCGACGCTGTACTCCGGCCCGTCCAGGTACTCCTCGACCAGGGCCCGCTCGATCATCGGGCGGCCGAGGTCGACGAAGTCGTCGGTGCTGAGCCGGCGGTACGCGTCGGTCAGCTGGTCCAGGTCGTGGACCACCGACACGTGGAGGCTGCCGGACTGGTCCACCGGCTTGACCACGCAGGGGAAGCCGGTGAGCTCGGCGGCCTTCGCGAGGTGCTGGTCGGAGCTCACCTCCAGGAAGCGCGGGCTGCGCAGCCCGGCGGCCTCGACCGCCTCGCGCATCCGGGTCTTGTCCCGGACCTGCTCCACCGTCCGCACGTCCAGGCCGGTCAGGCCCAGTTCGGCGGCGAGGTGCGCGGCGTTGGGGACGTAGACGTCGCAGCCGGGGAAGACCGCGGACAGCGGGAGGCGCTCGTGCAGTTCGCGGACCGCGGCGAGCAGGGCGGGCAGGTCGTTGGTCTCGACGGTCACCAGTGCGTCGATGCGGTCGCGCAGGTGCGCGGGCATCACCCGGTCCTCGGTGTCCGCGCTGGCGACCACGACGCCGATCCCCAGGTCCAGGGCGGCCTCGACCAGCAGCACACCCCCCGAGAGGGCTTCGATCACGAGGATGCGCCGGTCCGAATGCTTGGTCATCGTGCTATGTCTTCCCGTTCGTGGGCCACGGTCGCCGTTCCGGCGTCGTGGTGGTGGGGGTCGTGAGGGTGGTGGGGGTCGGCGGGGGCCGGGCGGCCGGCCCGGGCCAGCCCGGGCAGCAGCGCGAGGGCCAGGACCAGCGCCCCGACCGCGGCCACCCGCAGCAGGGTGGCCGGGTCGACCGAGGAGCCGGCCAGGGCGAGGGTCGCCCCGGCGACCGGCATCGGCGCCACCAGCAGCAGGCCGAAGGCGGCGACCGCGCTGCCGTACTCCCCGGTCGGCACCCGCTCGGCCCTGGTGGTGCGCAGGTAGACGCTGAACAGCGAGTCCAGGGCCAGGAACACCCCGAGGGCGACGCCGAACAGCGCCAGGTCCGGGGCCACGGACAGCCCCAGGCAGACCAGCGCGGAGGCGACGGCCAGGCCGATGCCGTAGCGCCACAGTCCGAGCCGGCCGATCAGCCAGGGGGCGATGCCGACCACCGCGATCGAGGCGACGCCGGCCGCCGAGTAGACGAAGCCGAGCGCGCTCTCCGAGACGCCGTACCGGGTGGCGACCAGGGCCGGGGCACTGCCGATCAGCAGGCTGAGCAGGTAGTTCAGCCCCATGGTCAGCAGCACCACGCTGCGCAGCACCGGATCCCGTACGGTCCGGCGCAGGCCGGCCAGCGGGGACGGCGCCGCGTCCGGGTCGGCCCTGCCGGCGGGCAGGGCGAGGGCGAGCAGCAGGCTGGCCGCGTAGCCGGCTCCCGCGGTGGCGACGAACACCACCGGCGGGAAGAGCAGCAGCAGTCCGCCGAGCGCGGGCCCGGCGATGATGGCGGCCTGTTCCAGGCCGGTCAGCACCGACTGGGTGCGGGCCGCCCGCTCCGGCGGGGTGAGCAGCCGCCCGGCCTTCTCGCCGGCCACGAAGGTCTGCTCGAAGAACGCGCCGGACAGCATGCCGAAGACCAGCACCACGGGCACCGCGGTGCTCGGCCGGAGCAGGATCAGCAGGCAGCAGACGGCCGCCAGGGCGAGCCGTCCCGCGTCGCTGACCAGGAAGATCTGGCGGATCGACAGCCGGTCCACCAGGTAGCCCGCACCGGCCAGCGAGAGCAGCCGGGGCGTCCAGGTCAGCACCACGGCCACACCCGACCAGGTGAGCCCGCCGGTCACCCGGTAGCAGAGCAGGGGGATCCCGAAGACCAGGAGGTTGTCCACCAGCCAGCCGATCGAGCGCAGCGCGAAGTAACCCACCGTACGGCCGGACGCCATGGAAGTTCCCCCGTGAACCTCGGAAATCGCCACCCCGGCCGGGCTGTTCGAAGCCCGGCATGAGCACGACCGTAGCCCGTCGAAAACGGAAAAGCTAGATCCATTTTCTGCGTCGACATGAAGATCTGTTCTCATCTGACGCTTCGACAGGAAGATCTGTTGGCAGACGTCGGGACGACGACAAGGCCCCGCTCCCGGACCGGGGAGCGGGGCCTCGCGCGGCGGCCGACAGGGGCCGACCGGTCACGACCGACCGATGACGGTCAGTCGGTGGCGGGGTGGGAGCGGGTGGCAGCGGTCAGCGCCTGCGCCTGGGCGCGCAGCGCGTCGAGCTGCTCCTGGAGGCCCGCGGGTGCGGAACCGGGGAGCTGCCGGGACGGGCTCGCGGCGGTGCCCGGGACGGTGGGCAGCGCCGGCACGCTCGGGAGTTGGCCGAGCAGGCCCTGCAACGCGGCGAGGAGCTGCTGGACGACACCTCCGACGTCGGGGACGGCCGAGGTCACCGTCGAGAGCAGGCCGGTGACCAGCTTGACGACGTCGCCGAGCGCCCCGAGGGCCGCGCTCGGGTCCGGCGCGGCCGGGACGGCGGGCAGGGCCGGCAGGGCGGGCAGGGCCGGGACCGCCGGGGCTCCGGGCACGGAGGGGGTGTCCGGCAGGGTGGGCACCGTCGGCACGGTCGGGGCGTCCGGCGCGGTCGGGGTGTCCGGTGCGGTGGGCGCCGTCGGCGCGGTCGGGGTGTCCGGCGCGGTGGGCGCCGTCGGCACCGTGGGAGTGTCCGGCGCGGTGGGGGTGTCCGGCGCGGTCGGGGCCGTCGGGACGACGGGGGCGGAAACGGTGGTGCGGGGGGCCGAGGCTGCCTGGCCGGCGGCGGTGGCGGACGCCGTGGCGACCATGGTCAGCGCGAGGGCTGCGGTCAGGGTGGCGGCCATCCGGGTGGAACGCATGGGTACTGCTTCCTCTCAGTGCGAGTCAGGCGAGATCGCCTGACTCACACCGTGCGGTCGCCGCCCGGGCCCGGCCACCGCAGGTACGCCGAACGGCGGCGCGCCGGACGACGGCTCAGCCCTGCGCCCATCCTGCGGTGCTGCGGTGCGCCCCCAGCCCGACCGAGTCGAACTCGTCCGCCCGCCCCGGTTCGACGGACCCGCCGAGCCACCGCAGGGCGCGCGAGATCGGGGTGCCCTCGGCCGGCGCGGGCTCGAACTCGCCACTGGCGAGCGGGCCCAGGACGACCCGGCCGTCGAACCAGCCGACGGCGCGCTGGGTCCCGCCGCCACCGAAGTACTCGGCCTCGACGCGGACGATCGGACCGGCCTTGGACCAGGCGGCGAGCCGGAGTTCGAACCCGTCGGAGTACCCGCCGAATCCCGCCCCACCGGATCCCGCCCCGCCGACGGACCTGGACACCGCGGTGTCGCCCTGGAGCGCGGACAGCACGGCGGGGGTGACCGGGATGAGCGCCAGCCCCTGGGCCAGCGGCACCACCCGGGCCGCCGGCACCTCCGCCGCCGCCACCGTCAGCAGCTCCAACATGCCGATCAGCGCTTGGAGTTCATACGACATGCCCGACATGCTGTCCCACCGCACCGACAGTCGGCCCGGAATTTATCGTTCCGTGCCCGCGCGGAGACCGTAGAGCAGGGTGAAGAGGGTCACGTCCACGGCGTCGTCGGCCGTACTCGGACCTTCTTCGGACAAGCCGTCGAAGATGTCGGCCAGTTGGGCGCGGAGCCGGGCCAGCCGGTCCGGGTCGAGCCGGAGGGTGAAGTGCGCGAACAGTCCGGCCGACGGGCCCGAACCGTCCTGCGGGCGGCTGAAATCCAGCCGCCCGTCGGCCACATGGGCGCGGAACTCGCCGCGGACCCGGTCGATCGCGGCCAGCATGGCGTCGTACGCCTCGGAGCGGGCCGGGGAGTCGGCGGTGAACATCTCCGGGGCGAGCCGGATGGAGTCCTGGGCGACCCGGTAGCGGCTCTCCACGATGCCGGAGACCAGCCGGGTGCCCGCCACCAGGACCAGCCCGGCCTTCTCCAACTGCTTGATGTGCCGGTAGAGCTTGGTCTGCGGCTCGCCGAGCTCGGCGGCGAGCTCCTTGGCGGTCAGCGGACGGTCCTCGGCGGTCTTCAACGCGCCGAGGATGGCGAGGCGCAGCGGGTCGGCCAGTGCCTTGAGCACCGCGACGTCGCCCACCTGGCGCTCCTTGACCCAGGCGGTGGGCTGCTGCTGCTCGTCCCCGTCGGCGGGTTCCTGTTCGTGCTCGGCCACGGGCCCACCCTCGCAGATCGGCCGCTCCGCCCGCAATCACCGCTCGGTGAGCGCTCACCCTTGCGCAATCACTCACGCTCACGCCATCATTCACGTGAGCGTGAACGGTGTCGGAGAACGCGAACGATGGGGGTCGGTCCATGACGGAGCACACCACGGCGACGGCCGAGCGGACGGCGGTCGGGCTGGGGACGGCCGAGCAGGCAGCGGCACCCGGACCGGCGGACCCGCCGCCGCCCGTCCCGCTGCGGCGCAACCTGCGGTTCCAGGCCCTGTGGGCCGGCACCTCCTGCGCGACCCTCGGCCTGATGATCGGCGAGACCGCCTTCCCCCTGCTGGTGCTCGCCCTCACCGGCTCGTCCACCGCCGCCGGAGCCTTCGGCGCCGTCCAGATGACCGCCACCCTGCTGCTCGGCGTGCACGGCGGCTCGGTCGCCGACCGGTGGGACCGCCGCCGGGTCCTGGTCGCCTCCGACGCCGTCCGGCTGCTGGCCCTGGCCAGCGTCCCGGTGGCCCTGGCACTCGACCGGCTGGCCCTGGCCCACCTGCTGGTGGTCGCCGCACTGGTGGGCGCGACCATCGCCTACAGCGGCCCGGTCCGGCTGCTGGCCCTGCGCTCGGTGGTCGCGCCGGAGCAGCTGTCGCAGGCGCTCGCCCAGGACGAGGCCCGGATGAGCGGCGCCGCGCTGGCCGGCCCGCCGCTGGCCGGGTTCCTGTTCGGACTCGGCCGCTCGGTGCCCTTCCTCGGCGCCGCGTTCGCCTCGCTGGTCGCGCTGATCACCGCACTGCTGGTGCGCTTCCCGGCCGGACCGGCGGCCGCGGCCGGGCAGCCGGGCCGCGCGGGCCAGGACGCGCAGGACGAGCAGGACGCGCAGGAGGAGCAGGAGGACGAGGGCGGCGCGCTGGCCGGCTTCCGCCTCCTCGCCGCCTCCCCGCTGCTGCGCCCCGCACTGGCCGTCCTACTGGTGATCAACCTGACCGGGGCGGCCCTGCTGCTGCCCGTCATGGTGCTGCTGCGCGAACACGGCACCAGCAGCAGCGGGATCGGCCTGGCGCTGGCCGGCGAGGCGGTCGGCGCGCTGGCCGGGGCGACCCTGGTCTCCCGGCTGCACCGGCTGGCCGGCCCCGGGGTGCTGCTGCTCGTGGTGGCCTGGACCGCCGTGCCCGTCCCGCTGGCACCGCTGCTGCCCGGCGGGGCGGTCACCGTGTTCGCCGCGCTGTTCCTGGTCGGCGCGGGCGTACCGGCCCTGCGGGTGATGCTCGACCTGCTGGTCTTCCGTCAGGTGCCGGACCGGCTCCGCGGCCGGGTGATCGCCGCGACCATGACCCTGCTCACCGCCGGGATGCCGGCCGGCTCCTTCGCCGCCGGCCTGCTGCTGGACCGCTTCTCCCCCGCCGTCACGCTCGCCGCGATCGCCGCCCTGCTCGCCGCCGCCCTGCTGCCCGCCACCGCGAGCCGCACCCTGCGCCGCGCCACCTGGCCCGCCGCCGCGCCGGTGTGAGCCCAGGGCTGAACGCCGGTCACCCGCACGGCCGCCCGCCGCATGCGGCGGGCGCGGCAACCGGGTGAACTGGCCGGGTACGGCCCGCCGCCGGGGCTCCCTCCCCGGCGCCCCGCTCCCCGCGCAGCCGACCGGGGCCGTACCGGAGGAGGACCGATGAGTGCCACGGACGCGCCCCCGCCCGGCCCCGGCGGCGAGGCCGGCCCCGGGGGTACGACCGGCCCCGGGGGTGAGGCCGGCCCCGCCACCCGGGAGCGCGGCGGCTCGGTGGCCGGCCGACTGGCCGCCGCGCCGCGGATGTCCTGGATCACCCTCGCCCTGATGACCACCAGCTCGGTCGCCAGCCTGCGCTCCGCCCCGACCATGGCGGTGTACGGGCTGGCCTGCGTCTTCCTCTACCTCGTCCCCGCGGTGGTGTTCCTGCTGCCGACCGCGCTGGTCTCCGCCGAGCTGGCCTCCGGCTGGGAGGGCGGCGTCTACCGCTGGGTCTCGGAGGGCCTGTCGAAGCCGCTGGGCTTCCTGGCCGTCTGGTGCCAGTTCGCGATGACGATCTTCTACTACCCGTCGCTGCTGGCCTACGTGGCCTCGACCATCGCCTACGTGGTGAACCCCCGGCTGGCCAGCAACGGCCCGTACACCGCGGTCGTGATCATGGTGCTGTACTGGACCGGCGTCTGGGTCTCCTCGCGCGGGACGAAGGCGGTCGCCGGACTCTCCTCGATGGGCCTGGTGATCGGCACCCTGATCCCCGGCACCCTGCTGGTGGTGCTCGGCTTCGTCTTCCTCGGCGAGGGCAACTCCTCCGCCGCCCCGATGGACGCCTCGCACCTGTTCCCGCAGTGGACCGGGCTGGCCAGCCTGGTGCTGATCGTCAACAACTTCCTCAGCTACTCCGGCATGGAGATGAACGCGGTGCACGTCTCCTCGCTGCGCGACCCGGCCAGGGAGTTCCCGCGGTCGATGTTCACCGCCTCCGCGATGGTGCTGGCGATCTTCATCCTGCCGGCGCTGGCGATCAGCTGGGTGGTGCCGTCCAGCGAACTGAGCCTCACCGCCGGGGTGATGCAGGCCTTCGACGCCTTCTTCCAGTACTTCGACATCGGCTGGCTCACCCCGGTCATCGCGGTGGCCCTGATCGCCGCCTCGCTCGGCGGCATGCTGACCTGGCTGGCCGGGCCCTCCAAGGGCCTGCTGCTGATCTCCCGTCAGGAGGGCTACCTGCCGCCGTTCCTGCAGAAGCTCAACCGCGAGGGCGTCCAGCAGAACCTGCTGGTCTCCCAGGGCGTGGTCACCACCGCCATCGCCCTGCTCTACGCACTGATCCCGAACGTCTCCAGCGCCTACTGGATCTTCTCGGTGATCACCACCCAGGTGTACCTGATCGTCTACCTGCTGATGTTCAGCGCCGCGATCCGGCTGCGCCGCACCCAGCCGGACCACCCGCGCGGCTACCGGGCCCCGGCCCTGGTGCCGATCTGCGTGATCGGCCTGCTCGCGTCGGCCGCCGCGATGGGCATCGGCTTCGTGCCGTCCTCGCAGTTCGGCAGCGGCAGCGTCTGGTCGTACATCGGGATCGTCGGCGGCGGCCTGCTGCTCCTCGGGCTGGTCATCCCCCTCCTCTTCCTGCGGCTGCGCAGGCCGAGTTGGCGCTCGCCCGAGGCGGCGGCCGAGCTGGCCGCCCAGGAGGCGCAGGAGCTGCGCCGGACCGAAGGGGGTACGACGTCATGACCACCGGCCTGATGGCCTCCCGCCACCGCTGGATCTACCTCGGCTCGATCGTGCTGCTGGTCGCGATGCTGGTCACCGGCCTGCTGTCGTTCACCCAGCTGCACGCCACGAACCTGGCGAACGAGAAGGCCGGGGAGCTCGCCACGCGGCTGGGCTCGGCCGGCTACCCGGTGCCCACCCGGGACCAGATCACCCACACCCTCGGCGAGGACGGCGGCGCGGTCTGCGCCGACCCGGCGAACGCGCTCAACCAGGCGCAGTGGACGTACGGGATGTCCAACGGCGCGGGCGGGCCGGGCCAGCGCCCGGTGCTCTCCGACCGCGAGGTGGTCAAGGCCGAGGCGATCGTGCTCTCGGTCTACTGCCCGGACCGGCTCGCCGCCATCCAGGACAAGATCGACGACCTCGACCTGCGCGACACCGTGCGCAAGTAGGAGCCCCAGATGACCGACGAACTCGCCCGGCGGATCGACGGGTTGATGCCCCGCGCGTGGGCCGACCTGGCCGAGCTGGTGGCCATCCCGTCCGTCGCCGACCCCCGGCAGTACCCGCCGGAGAAGTGCCGGGAGGCCGCCGAGTGGGTCGCCGACGCCTTCACCGGGGCCGGCCTGCGCGACGTCCACCTGGAGGAGACCCCGGACGGCAGCCACGCCGTGGTCGGCCACCGCCCGCCCCCGCCCGGCGCCCCGACCGTGCTGCTGTACAGCCACTACGACGTCCAGCCCCCGCTGGACGAAGCCGCCTGGACCTCCCCGCCGTTCCGGCTCACCGAGCGCGACGGCCGCTGGTACGGGCGCGGCGCCGCCGACTGCAAGGGCAACATCGTCATGCACCTCACCGCGCTGCGGGCGCTCGGCGAGGACGTCCCGGTCGGCCTCAAGCTGGTGGTCGAGGGCTCCGAGGAGCAGGGCACCGGCGGCCTGGAGCAGTACGTGCCCCCGCACGCCGGGGAGTTGCACGCGGACGCCCTGCTGATCTGCGACACCGGCAACGCCGCCGTCGGCGTGCCCACCGCCACCACCTCGCTGCGCGGGGTGGTCACCGTGGTGGTCGGCGTCGAGGCGCTCACCGGCGACGTCCACTCCGGCATGTTCGGCGGCCCCGCCCCGGACGCCCTGGCCGCGCTGGTCCGGATGCTGGACTCGCTGCGCGACGCCGACGGCGGCACCCGGATCGAGGGCCTGGACTGCACCGGCAGCTGGAGCGGCGTCGGCTACGACGAGGGCGCCTTCCGGACCGACGCCGGGGTGCTGGACGGCGTCCGGCTGACCGGCTCCGGCACCGTCGCCGACCGGCTCTGGGCCCGCCCCGCCGTCACCGTCCTCGGCATCGACTGCCCGCCCGTGGTCGGCTCCGCGGCCGCCGTCCCGGCCACCGCCCGGGCCCGGGTGAGCCTGCGGGTGCCGCCCGGCACCGACGCCCGCGCCGCCCAGGACGCGCTGGTCGCCCACCTGGAGGCGGCCGCACCCTGGGGCGTCCGGGTCACGGCGGAACGGGAGAGCGCCGGCGCGCCGTTCCGGGCCGACACCGGCGGGCCCGCGTACGCCGCGCTCGACAAGGCCGCGCAGGAGGTCTACGGCAAGCCGCTGTCCTTCCTCGGCCAGGGCGGCTCGATCCCGCTCTGCAACGTCCTGGCCACCACCTTCCCGGCGGCGGAGCTCGTGCTGATGGGTGTCGAGGAGCCGCGCTGCCTGATCCACGCGCCGAACGAGAGCGTCGACCCGGAGGAGATCCGGCGGATGGCCCACGTCGAGGCGCTGTTCCTCCGGCACTTCGCCAACAGCCGCTGACCATGGCGCAGTTGCGGGAAGTCGGCCACCATCGAAGGAGCCGACGTCGAACGACCCGCCAACGGACGACCCGACGCCGAAGGACCCCGAGGAGGAGCAACCGTGCCCCGTCCGTTCACCACCGAGGACCACGCCGCCCGGATGGCCCGGGCCACCGCCGAGGCGACGGCCGCCGGGCTGGCCGGCCTGGTGGTCGCCCCCGGCCCCGACCTGAGCTACCTGTGCGGCTACCGGCCCACCGCCGTCACGGAGCGGCTCACCGCCCTCGTCCTCGCCCCCGGCCGCCGCCCCGCGCTGATCGTCCCCAGGCTGGAGCGCCCGGACGCCGAGAAGGCGCTCGGCGCCCCGGCCGTCGAGCTGCTCGACTGGTCCGACGGCGAGGACCCGTACGCCACCGCCCGCCCGCTGTTCGAACCGGCCGGGCGCTACGGGATCTCCGACAACGCCTGGGCGATGCACCTGCTCGGCCTCCAGTCCGCCCTGCCCGGCAGCGGTTTCACCTCGCTCACCGAGGCGCTGCCGATGCTGCGCGCGGTCAAGGACACCGAGGAGCTGGAGCGCCTGGCCGCGGCCGGCGGCGCGGCGGACGCCGCCTACCGGGGCATCCTGGAGGTCGGCTTCGCCGGCCGCCGGGAGACCGACGTCGCCGCCGACCTCGGCGCGCTGCTGATCCAGTACGGCCACAGCCAGGTCGACTTCACGGTGGTCGGCTCCGGCCCCAACGGCGCCAACCCGCACCACGAGGCCGGGGACCGGATCATCCGCACCGGGGACACCGTGGTGCTGGACTTCGGCGGCCTCAAGGACGGCTACGGCTCCGACACCACCCGCACCGTGCACGTCGGCCCGGACGTCCCGGACGAGGTGCGGCAGGTGCACGACCTGGTCCGGCTCGCCCAGCAGACCGCCTTCGAAGCGGTCCGGCCCGGAGTGAGCTGCCAGGAGATCGACCGGATCGCCCGACGGGTGATCACCGACGGCGGGTACGGCGAGCACTTCATCCACCGCACCGGCCACGGCATCGGGATCACCACCCACGAACCGCCGTACCTGGTCGAGGGCGAGGAGCGGCCGCTGGTGCCCGGCATGTGCTTCTCGATCGAGCCCGGCGTCTACCTGCCCGGCCGGTTCGGGGTGCGGATCGAGGACATCGTCACGGTGACGGCCAACGGCGGACGACGCTTCAACAACACCCCGCATGAGCTCGGTGCCGTCGCCTGACCGGGGCGGCGAGGCCGCTCCGCCGGACCGTTCGTCCCCGTCACGGGACCTTCGTCCGCCAAGATTTGACCCAACCGTGCGATTTTCTTACGAGCCGGTCATCGTTCGCCCAGAGTCCTCCAAGCTTGCGTTGCTAGTTTCGCTGAACATGACGAAGCTGCTGAGCCCGGCCCCGCCGACCCCGGTGCGGGCCGGACGTCTGCGTCCCGTGACCGAACGCAACCGCCGGGGAGGCCTGGCCAGACTGCGACTGCTGGCCTGGCCGGCCTACCTCACCGCCTTCGTCTGGTTCCTGGCCACCCAGGGCATGGCCTTCGCCAACGACGTGGTCTTCCTCTGGCTGATCGGCGCCCTGCTCACCGCCGCCGTCCACAGCGGACACGGCCCCCGCGGCTTCCTGCTGGTGCTGCGCGACTGGGTCCCGGTGATGGCCGTGGTCTGGGCCTACTCGCTGCTGCGCGGCTACGGCGCCCACACCCCCTGGGCCCCGCACTGGCTGCCCCAGCTGCGCTTCGACGAGGTGCTCGGCTTCGGGGAGACCTGGACCGTACGGCTCCAGCACGCGCTCTACACCCCCGGCTCGCCGCACTGGTACGACTACGCGGCGACGACCGTCTACCTCTCGCACTTCCTCGTCGTGTTCGTCCTGCTCGCCGTCCTGTGGCGGCGCTCCCACCAGCGCTTCCGTCAGCTCCTCGCCTGCTACTTCACGCTGACCTTCGCCGGCTTCGCCACCTACCTGCTCTACCCCGCCGACCCGCCGTGGCTGGTCGGCCAGCAGGGCAACATGCCCGAACTGCACCGGGTGGTCTGGGAGACCATCTCGAACACGGGCCTGCCGCAGGCCGACTCGCTGCTGGAGAACGGCAGCCAGTTCGCCAACGACGTCGCCGCGATGCCCTCGCTGCACTCCGCCTACCCCGCGATGCTGCTGTTCCTGTTCTGGCCCACCGCCCGGCCCTGGCTGCGCGCCCTGCTGGTCGCCTATCCGCTCGCCATGGCGTTCACCCTGGTCTACGGCGCCGAGCACTTCATCATCGACATCCTGGCCGGCTGGACGTACGCCGCCGTGGTGGTGTTCGGCCTGCGGTGGCTGCGCGACCGCCGCACCGCGCGGACGGCGGCCAGGGCAGAATCGGCCGGGTGCACTCCCAATCCGTGAGGGGAACCCCGACACCGATGAAGCCGACCCCCGAGCAGCTGCGGGCCGCCCAGGACACCACCATCCCGGACGTCACCGGGCCCGGGCTGCGGGTGCTGTTCTGCGGCATCAACCCGGGCCTGTGGTCCGGGGCCACCGGGCACCACTTCGCCCGCCCGGGCAACCGCTTCTGGCCCGCCCTGCACCGCTCCGGCTTCACCGGGCGCCAGTACCGCCCGGACGAGCAGGACGAACTGCCCGCCCTCGGCCTCGGCATCACCAACGTCGCCCCGCGCACCACCGCCAAGGCGGACGAGCTCACCGCCGAGGAACTGCGCGCGGGCGGCGCGGCGCTGCGCGAGCGGGTGCTGCGGCTGCGGCCGCGCGTCCTCGCGGTGCTCGGCATCGGCGCCTACCGGACGGCCTTCGGGCAGCGCCGGGCCGCGATCGGGCGCCAGCCGGAGGGCATCGGCGACACCGAGGTGTGGGTGCTGCCCAACCCCAGCGGCCTCAACGCCCACTACACCCTGGACGCGCTGGCGGCCGAGTTCCGCGCCCTCCGGGAGAGCCTCGACGACTGATCGGCCCGGTCGCCCGAGCCGACCGGGCCGACCGGGCCGACCGGTCAGGCCGCCGTCAGCCCGGCGGGCAGCGGCAGCTCGCGCAGTTCGCGGATCAGCGCCCGGACGGCCGCCGTCCCGGCCAGCTCGGGGGTGGTGACGTACCCGACGAAGCGGCTGGGCGGCCGCGGGCCGAGGTCGGTGACGGCCAGCCCGGGCGGCGCGCCGAGCAGGGCCGTCCGGGGCATCACCGCCATGCCGAGGCCCTGGGCGACCAGCGAGAGCGCCACCGTGTCGTCCTCCGCGTCGACGGTCGCGGGCGGCAGCCAGTCCTGCCGCCGCCACCAGTCCCTGGTGTACGAGCCGCAGTTCTCCGCCCAGTCCACCAGCGGCAGCCGGCGGGGCTCCGGGTGGCCCTGCGGGTGGGCGAGGGCGTACGACTCCCGGTACAGCCGCACCGCGACCAGCCCGGGCACGGACGGCGGACCACCCGCGTCCAGGGTGGCCAGCCCGAGGTCGGCGCGCCCGTCCGCGACCTCCCCGGCGGTGCCCCGGCCGAGCTCCCGGACGATCCGCACCCGCGGGGTGAGCCCCGGGTGCTCGGCGGCGAGCCGGGCCAGGACGGGCGGCAGCAGGTTGGCGGCGGCACTGCGGAAGGCCGCGATCCGCAGCGTGCCGGTCAGCGGCCCCGCCGGGCCGGCACCCGCGCCCCGCACCTCGGGGCCCATCACCGCCAGCAGCCGCAGGATCCGGCGGGCGTAGCCGACCGCCCGCGCGCCGGCCTCGGTGGGGCGCGCGCCGTGGCGCCCGCGGTCGAAGAGCACCGCGCCGAGCTTCCGCTCGCAGGCGCGCACGGCGTGCGAGACGGCGGACTGGGTGGTCTCCAGGCGCGCGGCGGCCGCCGTGAAGCTCCGCTCCTCGTCGACGGCGACCAGGACGCGCAGCTCGTGCGGGGCGAGTTCGGTCATGCGGCGAACCTACCTCCCATCGAATCCGCTCATGGAAGGCGCCGGTCCATCGCCGCCGGCCCCTGCCCGGCCGCGCCCCCGCTTCCTACGGTGGTCAACGTCCCCGCCGACCTCCCCCGTACGGAGCACCGCCGATGTCCCGTCCCACCGCCCGCGCCGTCCACCTGGTCTCCCGCCCCTCGGGCGCGCCGAGCGCCGAGAACTTCGCCTTCGTCGAGGTGACCGTCCCGGCGCTCGCCGCCGGCGAGGCCCTGGTCGAGAACCTCTACCAGTCCGTCGACCCGTACATGCGCGAGGAGATGGACGAGGGCGGCTGGCAGCTGCACGCCCCGCTGGAGGGCCGCACCCTCGGCCGGGTGGTGGAGTCCCGGGCCGACGCGCTGCCGGTCGGCGCCCTGGTCTCCCACCGGCAGGCCTGGCGCACCCACTCGGTGGTGACCGGCGACCGGGCCGGCCTGCTGCCCCACTTCGCGGGTGTCCCGCTCACTGCCCACCTCTCGATCCTCGGCGGCACCGGGCTGTCCGCCTGGGTCGGCCTGACCAGGATCGCCCGGCTCCAGCCCGGCGAGACCCTGTTCGTCTCGGCCGCGGCCGGCGGCGTCGGCACCGCCGCCGGCCGGATCGCCCGACTGCTCGGCGCCGGCCGGATCATCGGCAGCGCCGGTTCGGCCGCCAAGGTCGCCCACCTCACCGAGCACCTCGGCTTCGACGCCGCCTTCGACCACCACGACGGCCCGATCGCCGACCGGCTGCGCGAGGCCGCCCCGGACGGACTGCACGTCTACCTGGACAACGTCGGCGGCACGCACCTGGAGGGCGCGATCAGCGCGATGCGCGACCACGGCCGGATCGCCTGGTGCGGCGCCGTCGCCCAGTACAACAACCCGCTGGACCCGCCGCCCGCGCCGCGCAACCTCTACGACGTGGTCGGCAGGAGCCTGCGCCTGGAGGGCTTCCTGGTCCGCAACCACCTGGACGCCCGGCCCGAGCTGTACGACTTCGCCGTCCCGCACCTGCGCTCCGGCGCCCTCGTCCCGGACGAGACCGTCGTGGACGGCTTCGACCACGTGGTGGACGCCTTCCTGGGCGTGCTGCGCGGCGCCAACACCGGCAAGATGATCGTCCGGATCTGACCCCGGGGCCCAGGCAGGGCCTAGAGGGGGGTGACGGCCTTCAGCACCACCAGCAGCGCCACCGCCGCGTTGAGCGCGCACAGCGCCGAGGCCGCCGTGCCGACCGCGGCCACCATCGCCGCCAGGCCCGCCGGGGTCTTGGCCGGCGGCCAGTTGCGGGCCGTCGGCACCGGGCCGAGCAGCGCGGCCACCCGGCGCGGCACCGGGCCGGGCGCCGGGGCCGGGGCGGCGAAGGCCGCGAAGCCGGGCACCGGGGCGGCGTGCGAGACCAGGGCCGCCCGGGCCACCGCCCGGGCCGTGATCCGCCGGTCGCCCACCGCCTGGGCCGACTCCTCGTCCGCCCAGCGCTCGGCACTGAACGCCACCGCCGCCTGCAACGGCCGCAGGAAGGGGTTGACGCAGGCGGCGAGCTGGGTGGTCAGCAGGTAGCGGTGGTGGCGGTGGCGCAGGTGCGCCCGCTCGTGCGCGAGCAGCGCCTCCCGCTCGTCCTCGGCCAGCCCGGCCAGCATCCCGGTGGAGACCACCACCCGCCCGGGCGAGCCGGGCAGCGCGTAGGCGTACGGGCTGCGGTCCGGCAGCACCGCGAGGTCACCGGCCTCGGCCGGCGCCTCCGGCAGTCCGGCCAGCGCCCGCCGGGCCCGGGAGCGGACCCGCAGGTGCCGCACGACCGTCCGGGAACAGGCGAAGC
The DNA here is from genome assembly GCF_042755465.1 of Kitasatospora sp. NPDC059160. Lineage (NCBI taxonomy): Bacteria > Bacillati > Actinomycetota > Actinomycetes > Kitasatosporales > Streptomycetaceae > Kitasatospora > Kitasatospora sp. NPDC059160. Next base: position 95,455 of record NZ_JBHZCN010000001.1, read on the forward strand.
CGACCAGCACCAGCAGCCACATCGCGGCGGTGCCGACCGTCTCGTGGTACGGCAGCGCGTGCCGCACCTCCGGGTCGGACCAGCTGTCCGGCAGCGGGTTGCCGGGGATCTGCGCGGTGCCCACCACGCCGATCAGCCCGAGGCAGAGCACGCTGCACACCGCCATCACGGCGCTGATCACGGTCATCAGCCGGGCGGCACCGCGCGGGTGCAGGTGCTGCTCGGTCAGCCGGGCGATCGGCACCGCGGTCAGCGGCAGGATCAGCGGGAGGAAGACGAAGAAGCCCACGGGTCAGCTCTCACGGTCGGCCGCTGCGGGCTCCGCGGACGCGGCGTCCAACAGCGCCCGCAGCAGTTCCTCGTCGTGCGGCAGCAGCGCGGTGACGAAGCTGGCGAGGACGGCGTCCCGGTCCGCCTCGCCGTCGAGCATCCGGCGCATCCGCAGCGCGGCCAGCCCGGCGGCGTCGGCGGAGGCCTGCCACAGGTAGGAGCGGCCGGAGCGGCTCCGGGAGACGGCGTTCTTGGCGTGCAGCCGGGACAGGATGGTCATCACCGTGGTGTACGCCAGGTCGCCGTCGATGCGTTCCTGGACCCACCCCGCGGTGGCCGGGCCGGGCGCCCGCTGGAGCACCGCCAGCACCTGCGCCTCCAGCTCGCCCTGACCACGCCGTCGGGTCGGCGCGTCCCCGGACGCCGGGGCGTGCCTCTCGTCTGCCATGACGGCCCACTCCCTCCGGATGCCGCTCCCCGGACCGACGCGGGGCGCGGGGCCATCCTAACGAGCCGACGCCTCCTCCGGACGGCCCAACGCGAGGGTTCGGGCCCGCACCACCGAACGGCCCGGGGCGAGGACCCGGCAGGGGCCCCGGGGACAGGCCCTACGCCCGGGCCCGCTGGGTGACCGCGATGCAGCCCAGCACCACCACGGCCGTCACCGGCGCGGCCACCGGCAGCTCCTCCCCGAGCAGCAGCACCGACCAGACCAGCGTCAGCAGCGGCTGGGCGAGCTGCAGCTGGCTGGCCCGCGGCACCCCGATCGCCGCCATCCCCCGGTACCAGCACACGAACCCGCCGAGCTGGGAGACCGCCGCGATGTACGCCAGTCCGACCAGCGCCTTCGCGCCGAGCCGGACGGGCTCGGCGGACAGCCCGTAGGCGGCGGTCAGCACCATCACCGGCGCCGCGGCCACCACCGCCCAGGCGATCACCCGGGCGCCCGGGAGGTCCCGGGAGAGCCGCCCGCCCTCCGCGTACCCGGCCGCGCAGACCAGCACCCCGGCGAACAGGTAGAGGTCGGCGACGGTCGGCCGGCCGTGGCTCTGCAGCAGGGTGAAGCCGAGCACGGCCGCCGCCCCGGCCAGCGCCGCCGCCCAGAACGCCCGGGACGGCCGGCGGCCGGTGCGCAGCGCCGAGGCCACCGCCGTGGCCAGCGGCAGCAGGCCGATGACCACCGCCGAGTGGGCGGTCGAGGAGGTCCGCAGGGCGAGCGTGGTGAGCAGCGGGAAGCCGATGACGCAGCCGGCCGAGACCACCAGCAGGCCGGGCCACTGCCGGGCCGTCGGCAGCGGGGCGCCGGAGGCCAGCAGGTAGAGCCCGGCGAGCAGCCCGGCCAGGGCGCCGCGCAGTCCGGTCGAGGTCCACGGGCCGAAGCCGTCGAGGGACCACACGGTGGCTGGGAAGGTGAGCGAGAAGGAGGCCACCCCGAGGGCGGCGAGGGCCGTTCCGGAGGCGGTGCCGGGGGCGCCCGCCCCGGGTGCTATCGCCGCGGGCTGGGTAGCGCTATCTTGTGCCGTCATGAACGAGCGTAGCAGCGTGGCCGAACTCGCCGAAAGCCTCCGGCGGGAGGTCGAGCGCTACCCGGAAGGGCGAAAGCTGCCGTCCAGCCGGGCCCTGATGGAGCGCCACCAGGTCAGCCCGGTGACGGTCTCCCGCGCCATCGCGGTGCTGGTCGCCGAGGGGCTCGTGGTCTCCCGGCCCGGCGCCGGGGTGTTCCGGGCCGCGGCCGTCGCCGCGGCCCCCGACTCCCCGGCGGCCCCGGCCGCCCGGCCCGGCGACCTGTCCTGGCAGGAGGTCGCGCTCAGCGCCGACTCCGGCCCGCGCGACCTGCTGGCCGCACCGGTGTTCGCCACCCTCCAGGTGCCGCCGCCCGGCGTCATCGACCTCAACGGCGGCTATCCCCACTCCTCGCTGCTGCCCGAGCGGCTGCTCGCCGCCGCCCTCGCCCGGGCCGGCCGCCGCCCGGGCGCCTGGGACCGGCCGCCCACCGACGGCCTCACCGAACTGCGCGGCTGGTTCGCCCGCGACATCGGCGGCCACGCCGGACCGATCAGCGCCGGGGACGTCCTGATCACCTCCGGCGGGCAGGGCGGCCTGACCGTGGCGATGCGCTCGCTGGCCGCGCCCGGCTCGCCGGTGCTGGTCGAGTCGCCGACCTACTCGGGCATCCTCGCGGTGGTGCGCGCGGCCGGGCTGCGGCCGGTGCCCGTCCCGGTCGACGCCGACGGCGTCCGCACCGATCTGCTGGCCGACGCCTTCGAGGCCACCCGGGCCCGGGTGTTCGTCTGCCAGCCGCTGTTCCAGAACCCCACCGGCGCGGTGCTCTCGCCCGCGCGCCGGGCGGAGGTGCTGCGGATCGCCCGGGCCGCCGGGGCGTTCGTGGTCGAGGACGACTTCGCCCGGCTGCTGGTCCACGCGGACGCCCCGGCGCTGCCGCGCCCGCTGGCCGCCGACGACCGGGACGGGGTGGTGGTGCACCTGCGCTCCCTCACCAAGGCCGCCTCCCCCAACCTGCGGGTCGGCGCCCTCACCGCGCGCGGCCCGGCGCTCGCCCGGCTGCGGGCCACCCAGGTGGTGGACAGCTTCTTCGTGCCCCGGCCGCTCCAGGAGGCGACCCTGGAGCTGGTCTCCGACCCCGGCTGGGCCCGTCACCTGCGCACCCTCGGAGCCGAACTGCGCGACCGCCGCACCGCCGCCGTGGCCGCCCTGCACCGGGAACTGCCCGGTGTGCTCGGCGCCCACCGGCCCGGGGGCTACCACCTGTGGCTGCGGCTGCCGGACGGCACCGACGACGCCGCCCTGGTCGCCGCCGCCCGGCGCCGGGGCGTCCAGGTCACCCCCGGCCGGCCGTACCACGCCGCCGAACCCCCGGCCCCGCACCTGCGGCTGAGCTACGCCGCCGCCGACGGCCCCGCCCAGGTCGCCGAGGGCATCCACCGACTGCGGACGGCCTACCAGGAGTCGACCGGCTGACCGCGCCCCGGACCCGGACCCGACCCCGGCCCCGGCCCCGGCCCCGCGCGGCGGCCGCTACGCCCGGTACCCGGCCATCCGCTCCAGCCGCGCGATCCGCTCCGCCATCGGCGGGTGGGTGGAGAACAGCCGCGCACCGGCCTCGCCCGGCCGGAACGGGCTGGCGATCATCATGTGGCTCGCCGTCTGCAGCTGGGGCTCCGGCGGGAGCGGCAGCTGGCGGGTACCGGCGTCGAGCTTGCGCAGCGCACTGGCGAGGGCGAGCGGGTCGCCGGTGATCCGGGCGCCGTCGGCGTCGGCCTGGTACTCGCGGGAGCGGCTGACGGCCATCTGGATCAGCCCGGCGGCGATCGGCCCGAGGATCATGATGGCGAGCATCCCGAACAGCCCGGGGCCGTCGTCGTCCTCGCTGCGGCCGAACGGGATCAGCCAGGCGAAGTTCACCAGGAACATCACCACCGAGGCCAGCGCCCCGGCGACCGAGGAGATCAGGATGTCCCGGTTGTAGACGTGGCTGAGCTCGTGTCCGAGCACCCCGCGCAGTTCGCGCTCGTCCAGGATCTGCAGGATGCCCTCGGTGCAGCAGACCGCCGCGTTGCGCGGGTTGCGGCCGGTGGCGAAGGCGTTCGGGGCCGGCGTCGGGGAGATGTAGAGCCGGGGCATCGGCTGCCGGGCCGAGGTGGAGAGCTCGCGCACGATCCGGTACAGCCCGGGTGCCTCGAACTCGCTGACCGGCCGGGCCCGCATGGCCCGCAGCGCGAGCTTGTCGCTGTTCCAGTAGGCGTAGGCGTTGGTCCCGAGGGCGACCAGCAGGGCGATCACGAAGCCGGTCCGGCCGAAGAAACCGCCGATCACCAGGATCAGTGCCGAGAGGCCACCGAGCAGGACGGCGGTCCTCAGTCCGTTGTGCCGGCTGTGCACGTCAGGCCCTCCAGTGGTGCGGTGGGGAAGCCCTTTCTGCCTCGTCCCTCTTGCCCGCTCAACGGGCGGGCCCCGGGACCTTGTTCCCTTGTGACCGACGCGACACCCGGTCGGCGGCTCAGAACAGCGAGCCGCCGGCCACTTGGAGGACCAACTGCGGGGCGACCGAGAGCACCACCGCCGCGGAGGCGGTGAGCCCCAGCGTGGCGGTCAGGCCGACCGGCAGCCGCCGCTCGGCACCGTCCTCGGCCGCGACGGCGGACGCGTCGGCCGGGGCGAACAGCCGGGCCGTCCACAGCAGGTAGTAGTACAGGGCGACGACCACGTTGACGGCCATCACCACGGCCAGCCACCCCAGCCCGGCGTCCACGGCCGCGCGGAACACCACGACCTTGCCGAACAGGCCGATCACACCGGGCGGCAGCCCGGCCAGGCAGAGCAGGAAGAAGGCCAGCGCCAGCGCCGTCCACCGGTTGCGGGCGAACAGGCCGCGGAAGTCGTCCACGCTCGTCCCGGCCCGGCGGCCGACGGCGGCGACCACCCCGAAGGCGCCGAGGTTCACCACGCCGTAGATCAGCGCGTACGCGGCGGTCGCGCCCAGCGGATCGGCCCCGGTGGGCGCGTAGCCGGCCGCCGCGAGCGGCACCAGCAGGTACCCGGCCTGACCGACCGAGGACCAGGCCAGCAGCCGCACCGCGCTGTACCGGGTGTCGAAGCGCTGCCGCAGCGCGCCGACGTTGCCGACGGTCATGGTGACGGCGGCCAGCACCGCGAGCACCAGGCCCCAGGTGTGGGCGTACGGGCGGAACGCGACGGTGGTGGCGAGCGCCAGCCCGGAGAGGCCGGCCGCCTTGCCGACCACCGAGAGGTAGCCGGCCACCGGCAGCGGGGCGCCGGTGTAGGTGTCGGGCACCCAGAAGTGGAAGGGGACGGCGGCGACCTTGAAGGCGAAGCCGACCAGCGTCAGCACCGCCCCCGCCTCGGCCAGCGCCTTGAGCTGGGCGGGCGCGTGCTCCAGCCCCTGGGCGACGGCGCCGAGGTGCAGGCTGCCACTGGCCGCGTAGACGAAGCCGATGCCGAGCAGCATCACGGCGGTCGCGGTGACGGAGGAGACGAAGAACTTGAACGCGGCCTCCGCGCCCCGCCCGTCCCGGCGCAGCGCGACCAGGGCGAAGGCGGGCAGCGAGGCGACCTCCAGGGCGATCACCATGGTCGCGAGGTCGCGGGAGGCGGGCAGCAGGGCGGCGCCGGTGGCGCTGGAGAGCAGCAGGAACCAGTACTCGCCGCGGGGCAGCTTCTGGTCCTCGACGGTGTGCATCGACAGCAGCGCCGCGATCAGCGCGCCGCCGAGCGCCAGCAGCTGGAAGACCAGCGCGAAGTGGTCGGCGACGTAGGAGCACCCGGTGGTGTCAGTGGCCCCTGCTACGTTCCGGAGGCAGAAGGTGGCCCGGGGTGATCCCCCGGTGAGGGGGAGGAGGGCGAGCAGGGCGAGGGCGAGTCCGGCCGCGGCCAGGCGGCCGAGCCAGCGCTTGTGCCGTTCGGGCAGGAAGAGGTCGGTGACCAGCACCGCGAGGGCGGCCACGGCGGCGATCAGCGGGGGCGCGATCGCCACCCAGTCCACGGACTGGATCAGGCTGCCCGGGTTGGCTACGGCGAGGGAGGTCACAGTGTGCTGCCCCGTGGAGTGAGGTCCGAGTGCGGCGGTGTGGGCTGCGAGCACGGTCAGCCACCCCCGAGGAGGTGCTTGACGGCCGGGTCGGAGAGCCCGAGCAGGAGGGCGGGCCAGAGTCCGGCCACCAGGGTGAGCGCGGCCAGCGGTGTCCAGCTGACGGCCTCGTACGGCCGCAGGTCGGGCACCTCGGGCACCGGCGCGGGCTGCTCGGGGTCGCCCATGCAGACGCGCTTGACCACGATCAGCAGGTAGCCGGCGGTGAGCAGGGTGCCGAGGCCGGCCAGGACCATGTAGGTGACGAAGGCCGGGCGGGACAGCCCGGCGGCCGGGTCGAAGGCGCCGAACATGGCGAGCAGCTCGCCCCAGAAGCCGGCCAGGCCGGGCAGGCCGAGGCTGGCGACGGCGGCGAAGGCGAGCAGCGCGCCGATCCGGGGTGCCCGGCCGTACAGGGCGGCGCCGGTGGCCCCGGCGAGGGTGTCCAGGTCCGCCGTGCCGTAGCGGTCCTTGACCGCCCCGACCAGGAAGAACAGCAGGCCGGTGATCAGTCCGTGGGCGATGTTGGCGAACAGCGCGCCGTTGACGCCGACCGGGGTGAGGGAGGCGATGCCGAGCAGCACGAAGCCCATGTGGCCGACGGAGGAGTACGCGATCAGGCGCTTGAGGTCGCCCTTGGCGCCGGGGCGGGCCAGCGCGAGGCAGGCCAGCGAGCCGTAGACGATGCCGACGGCGGCGAAGGCGCCCAGGTAGGGGGCGAGCGTCGCGGTGCCGTCCGGCACGACCGGGAGGAGCACCCGGACCAGTCCGTAGGTGCCCATCTTGAGCAGCACGCCGGCGAGCAGCACCGAGCCGACCGTCGGGGCGGCGGTGTGGGCGTCGGGGAGCCAGCTGTGCAGCGGCCAGGCGGGGGCCTTGACCGCCAGCCCGACCATGATCGCCAGCGCGGCGACCACCTGGGTGGTGTGGCTCAGGCCGTTGCCGTGCCCGGCGGCCAGCGCCTGCATGTCGAAGGTGCCGGCCTTGCTGCCGATCAGCAGGAAGCCGAGCAGCATCACGGCCGAGCCGAGCAGCGTGTAGAGGATGAACCGGTTGGCCGCCGGGGTCCTCGCGCCGCTGCCCCAGCGGGCGATCAGGAAGTACATCGGGATCAGCACGATCTCGAAGGACAGGAAGAAGAGGATCAGGTCCAGCACCGCGAAGGTGGCGAGCATGCCGACCTCCAGGAGCAGGAACAGCCCGACGAAGGCCTGCGGCGAGGGGACGCCGTCCCCCTCCGGCAGCCGCTTCTCCGAGTACAGCGCGCAGAGGAAGGTGAGCAGCGCGGTCAGCACGACCAGCGGCAGCGAGACGCCGTCCACGCCGAGGTGGAAGCGCACGTGCAGGGCCGGGATCCAGTCCAGGTCGGTGGTGGCCTGCATCCGGGCCGGCGCGTCGTGGTCGAAGCCGGCCGCGAGGAGGACGGAGAGCAGCAGCACCGCGCCGGTGAGGACGGAGTTCAGCCGCAGCGCCCGGCGGCCGGCGACGGCCCGGTCCGGGCCGAACACCGGCGCCAGGGTGAGCGCGGCGCCGAGCAGTGGCAGCACCAGGAGGGCGATGAGGACCGCGTTCATCGGGGGCTCCCAGCTTCGGCGGCGGACGGGACGGAGGGGACGGGGGTGGGGAACGACAGCACCGGCTACACCGCCACCAGGACGGCCAGCAGGACGACCCCGGCCAGCAGGGCGCTGAGGTAGGTCTGGGCGTTGCCGGTCTGCGCGAGCCGGACGGCCCGGCCCAGCAGGTTGGCGCCGATCCCGCTGCCCTGCACGTAGCCCTCGACGACCTCGCGGTCGAGGAAGCGGACCAGCCGGGCCGCCGCGACCACCGGCCGGACGAACAGCAGGTGGTAGAGCCGGTCGACGCCGAAGCCGTGCCGGGCCGGGCCGAACAGCGGGCCGAGCAGGGTGCGCCCGGGGTCGGCGACGACCACCTCGGCGGCGGGGGCTCCGGCCTGCTCGGGCACCCTCCCGGCGGCGGCCGGGGCCGGCCGGCCGGTGGTCAGCCGTGCAGTGGCCGAGCGCCAGGCGCCGTACGCGGCGAGCACGCCGACCACGGCGAGCCCGGTACCGGTGACGGCGGTGACGCCGGTGGGGCGCAGCGAGCCGCCGTCCAGCAGCGCGGGCAGCCAGTCCGAGCGCAGCCCGGCGACGCCGAAGCCGATGGTCGGGACGGCCAGCACCCACAGCGGCCAGCGCATCGCGGGCGGCTCGGCGGTGGCCGGGTCGGCCTCGTCCGGCTCGGGCGAGTACGGCGCGTCGGCCTCGGGGGCGGCCGGGGCGGCCTGGGCCGCCCGAACCGGTGCGGCCGCGCCGGCCGGGCTGTGGAAGGTGACCAGGAACAGCCTGGCCGCGTAGGCGCCGGTGAGCAGCGCGGTGAGCGCGGCCGAGATCAGCACGATCCAGCCGGCCGCCTGCGGCACCGCCGAGGCCGGGCCGAGGCCGTTGGTCAGCGCCTCGCCGTTGGCGGCGTGCTCGGCGGCGGTGAGCACCGCCTCCTTGCTGAAGAAGCCGGAGAACGGCGGCAGCCCGGCCAGCGCGAACAGCGCGATGCCCATCGTCCAGTGGGCGTCCGGGACGGTCCTGCGCAGGCCCGGGATCCGGGACATCGCGGAGATCGAGTTGGTGTGCGCGGCGTGGATCACCACGCCGGCGGCCAGGAACAGCAGCGCCTTGAACGCACCGTGGCTGACCAGGTGGAACACCGAGGCCTCGCGGTCCCCGCTGGCCAGCGCGCCGGCCATGTAGCCCAGCTGGCCGACGGTGGAGTAGGCGAGGACCCGTTTGAGGTCGTCCTGGGCGAGCGCGCAGAGTGCCGAGCCGATCATCGTCACGGCGGCCATCACCGCGAGCACCACCAGGGCCGCCCCCGACTGGAGGAACACCGGCAGCAGCCGGGCCACCAGGTAGATGCCGGCCGCGACCATGGTGGCGGCGTGGATCAGGGCGGAGACCGGCGTCGGACCGGCCATCGCGTCCGGGAGCCAGGTGTGCAGCGGGAACTGGGCGCTCTTGCCGGCCACACCGGCGAGCAGCAGCAGCGCGACCAGCGTCGGGTGGCCGAGCCGGCCCTCGGTCGCGGCCGACAGCACGTCGGTGATCCGGAAGCTGCCGGCGTCCGCGGCAAGCAGGAAGATCCCGAACAGGAACGGCACGTCACCGAGCTTGGTGACCAGGAAGGCCTTGAGCGAGGCCGACCGGGCGTCGGCGCTCTCCCAGTGGTGGCCGATCAGGAAGTACGAGCAGACGCCCATGACCTCCCAGCCGACCAGCAGCACGACGAGGTCGCCCGAGTAGACCACCAGGAACATCGCCGCGGTGAACAGCGAGACCAGCGCCGCGTACGAGGGGTAGCGCCGGTCCTCCTTGAGGTACGCGGTCGAGTAGACCTGGACGCAGGTGGCGACCAGGCCGACCAGCACCGAGATCAGCGAGGTGAAGCCGTCCAGGTGGACGGAGAGCGCGATGTCCGGACCGCCGGTCGGGGTGAGCCGGGTGGCGGCGTCCAGGGTCCGGCCGGTGCCGAGCTGGAGGGCGACCACCAGGGCGAGCACGGCCGAGACGGCGACCGGGACGATCGCCAGCGGCCGGGCCAGCCCCGGCGCCTTCTTGCCGACGGCCAGGGTCGCGGCGGCGCCGAGCGCGGGCAGCGCGGGGACGAGGACGGGCAGGGCGAGGTTCATGCGGTGGCCCGGCCCTTCAGTGCCTCGGCTGCGACCGGCTCGTCCTCGGCCGGGGTGTGCGGCTCGGCCGGGTCGCCGAGCGCGGTGGCCCGGTCGATGTCCGCCGTGCCCCGGGCCCGGAACAGCAGCAGGACGATGGCGAGCCCCAGCCCGATCTCGGCGGCGGCGACGGTGATGGTGAACAGGGTGAGCGCCTGCCCGGCGTGCAGCGAGTCGCGCAGCCAGGCGTCGAAGGCGACCAGGTCGAGGTTGACGGCGTTGAGCATCAGCTCGACGGACATCAGCACCAGGACGGCGTTGCGCCGGGCGAGCACGCCGTACACGCCGACGCCGAACAGCAGCGCGGCGAGGACGACGGGGTAGGCGAGGTGCATCAGCTCTCCTCCGACGCGGACGACGAGGACGACGCGGGTGCCGAGGGCTCGGGCTTGGGCGTGGTCGCGGCCACGGTCCCGTTCGAGCCGACCGGCCGTCCGGCCCGCAGCTTGCCCGCCCGCGGCGCCGGCACCCGGCGCCCGGACCCGCGCGACAGCACGATCGCGCCGACCAGCGCCGCCAGCAGCAGCACGGACAACGCCTCGAAGGGCAGCACCCAGTTGCGGAACAGACTGGCGCCGGTCACGGCGGCCGAACCGCCGCCCGCGCCGAGGTCGATCCAGGAGGTCCGGAAGGCGTCGACCACCAGGGTCACCAGCGTCCCGGCCGCGGCCAGCGCCACCACCAGGGCGACCCAGCGGTTCTCGGAGTCCGCGTCCGGCGAGCGCCCGATCGGCGCCCTGGTGAGCATCAGCCCGAACAGCACCAGGACGACCACCGAGCCCAGGTAGATCAGCACCTGCACCCAGGCGATGAACTCGGCCGTGAGCAGCAGGAACTCCACCGCCAGCCCGCCGAGCGCGACCACCAGCCAGAGCGCGGCGTGCACCAGCTGCTTGGTGGTCACCGAGACCACCGCCGAGCCGAGCACCGCGATGCCGACCAGCAGGAAGACGACCTCCTGCCCGGTCGGGGACAGGAACGAACGGGCGGCCGGCTCCAGGGAACCGGTCGCCGCGAGGAACGTGGCAGCGGCGTTCACGCGTCGTCACCCTTCTCCTCGGTGGCCTCGGCAGCGTCAGCAGCCTCAGCGGCCTCGGCGGCGGCCTCGATCGCCGCGACGGCCGCGGCGGCCAGCTTGTCCGCCGCCTTGCGCGCGGTGGCGATCTCCTTGGGCTCCTCGGCCGCCGGGTCCAGCGCCGGCGGCGCCGGGACGGTCCACATCCACTCGCGGAGCTTCTCCCGCTCGTGGGTCAGCTCGTGGATGTCGGTCTCCGCGTACTCGAACTCCGGCGACCAGAACAGCGCGTCGAAGGGGCACACCTCGATGCAGATCCCGCAGTACATGCAGAGCGAGAAGTCGATGGCGAAGCGGTCCAGCACGTTGCGGGTGCGGGCCCGGGCGTTCGGCTCGGCGGCCGGCAGCGTCTCCTTGTGGGAGTCGATGTAGATGCACCAGTCCGGGCACTCGCGCGCGCAGAGCATGCACACCGTGCAGTTCTCCTCCAGCAGCGCGATGACGCCGCGCGAACGCGGCGGTAGCACCGGCTGGACCTCGGGGTACTGCGCGGTGACGGTCTTCCTCGTCATCGTCCGCAGCGTCACGGCCAGGCCCTTGGCGAGGCCGGCACCGGGGAAACTCATGCGATCGCCACCTTGATGATGCCGGTGAGGGCCAGCTGGACGAGCGCGAGCGGGATCAGCACGATCCAGGCGAAGCGCATCAGCTGGTCCTCGCGCAGACGCGGGTAGGTGACCCGCAGCCAGATGACCACGAAGGCCAGCGCGAAGGTCTTGAGGAGCATCCAGAGCCAGCCGAGCTGGTCCGCCATCGGCCCGTGCCACCCGCCGAGGAACAGCACCGCCGTCAGCGCCGACACCACCAGGATGCCCACGTACTCGGACAGCAGGAACAGCGCGAAGCGCAGCCCGGTGTACTCGGTGTACGCGCCGAAGATGATCTCCGAGTCGGCGACCGGCATGTCGAACGGCGGCCGCTGGAGCTCGGCCAGACCGGCCGTGAAGAACACGAAGGCGCCGATGATCTGCCAGGGCAGCCAGTACCACTGCCAGGCGTCCAGGATCCCGGGCAGCGACAGGGTGCCGGCGGCCATCGCCACCGAGGCCGCCGCGAGCACCATCGGCAGCTCGTAGGACATCAGCTGGGCGGCCGTGCGCAGGCCGCCGAGCAGCGAGAACTTGTTCGCCGAGGCCCAGCCGGCCATCAGCTTGCCGATCACGCCGACGCCCATCACGGCCAGCACGAAGAACAGCCCGGCGTCGATCGCCTGCCCGACGAAGCCGTTCGGGCCGACCGGGATCGCCAGCAGCACGAAGAGGTACGGCAGCAGCGAGACGGCGGGCGCCAGCTGGAAGACCCGGCGGTCCGCGTCGGCCGGGACGATGTCCTCCTTCTGGGCGAACTTCACCCCGTCCGCGACGAGCTGGGCCCAGCCGTGGAAGCCGCCCGCGTACATCGGGCCGAGCCGGCCCTGCATGTGCGCCATCACCTTGTGCTCGGTCTGGCCGATGAGCAGCGGGAAGACCAGGAAGACGACCAGGGTGGCGACGCAGCGGAGCACCGTGTCGAGCAGGTTCACGCGCCGTCTCCGTCCTGGTCGGCCGCTCCGGCCGAGTTCTCGTCCTTCGCCCCGCCGGGCTCCTGCTCGCCGGGCCCGCCCGACGGCTTCTCCTCGTGGGCGGGCACCGGGTGGTGCCAGGGCGCGTCGGAGGACCGGGGCCGGGCCGGGGCCTGGGGCTCGGCCGTCGATTCGGCCGTCGGTTCGGCCGTCGATTCGGCCGTCGGTTCGGCGGCGGTCTCGGCCGCCTGGCTGACCGAGCCGGCGGACACCGACCGGGTCCGCCGCGGCCGGTCGGTCCGCACCGGTGGAGCGCCCTCGGCAGCTGGCACGCCGGGAGCAGCCGAGGCCTCCGGAGCCGCCGCCTCCTCGCCGCCCGCCTGGCTCGCCGAGCCCTCGGAGACCGACCTGGTCCGCCGCGGCCGGTCCGCCCGCACCGCCGGAGCGCCCTCGGCGGCAGGTGCGCCCGCGCCGGCCGCAGCCCCAGCCGCAGCCGCGGCCGCGCCCGCCCGAGGCGTACGCGCCGCCGCGCCGACCGCCCGCGCACCGCGCGCGGGCCGCTCGGCCACCGGCGGCAGGGTGCCCTTGAGCGGCCCCCACTCGTTCGGGTCCGGCACGCCGGCCGGCTGCATCTTGCGCCGGGCCGGTCCCGCGCCGTGGTCCGACTCGCCCGGCTCCTTGGCGCCCGGCCAGTCCTTGGCGACCCGCGCCGCGAGCACGAACTCCTTGCGCAGCGGGTGCCCCTCGAAGCCGTCCGGCAGCAGCAGGGTGGCCAGGTGGGGGTGCCCGGGGAAGTCGATGCCGAACATCTCGTGGGTCTCGCGCTCGTGCCAGGCGGCCCCGGCGTACACCGCGACCGCGCTCGGCAGTGCGGCGCCGTCCCGCGGCACCCGGGTGCGCAGCGCGAGGTGCCGCACGCCCGGCGCCTCGACGGCGGCCAGGTGGGCGACCACGGAGAAGCCCTCGGCGAGCTCGTCGACGGCGCTCAGCCAGTCGAAGAAGCCCAGGCCCAGCACGTCGCGGGCGGTGGTGAGCGCCTCGATCCAGCGCTCGGCCGGCACGTCGACGGTGATCAGGCCGTACGCCTCGGCGCCGGTCGCCCACTCCCCGACCGACGCCGCGTACTGCTCCGCCGTGAGCGTCTCGACAGGTCGCTCGCCGCGCTCGCTCACGACACTCCTCCATCGTTCGGGGGCCCCGCCACCAGCGGCCGGCGCAGTGCCGCCGCGGGCGCGGTGTAGCGGCCGGGCAGGGACTCGGCGGCGATCTTCTCCTGGAGCTTGAGGATGCCCTGGAGCAGCGCCTCCGGCCGCGGCGGGCAGCCGGGCACGTAGACGTCGACCGGGATGATCTGGTCCACGCCCTTGGTGACGGAGTAGGAGTCCCAGTACGGGCCGCCGGAGTTGGAGCAGGCCCCGAAGGAGATGACGTACTTCGGCTCGGGCATCTGCTCGTAGAGCCGCTTGACGGCGGGCGCCATCTTGTCGGTGACCGTCCCGGAGACGATCATCAGGTCCGCCTGCCGGGGGCCGGGCGCGAACGGGATCACACCCATCCGGATGAAGTCGTGCTTGGCCATGGACGCGGCGATGAACTCGATCGCACAGCAGGCCAGGCCGAAGTTGAAGCACCAGAGGCTGTAGCGGCGGCCCCAGTTGAGCACGACCTTGACCGGGTCCGGCGCGAGCCGGGCCAGCGGGCCGATGCTGCGGCGCCCGACGGCGCCGGGGGCGGCCGGGTCGGGCAGTCCGAGCGGGACGGGACCGCCCTGGCCACCGTGCGAGTGGGTGTGCGTCACGTCCATTCCAGAACGCCCTTCTTCCAGGCGTAGAGCAGTCCGACCGCGAGGAAGCCGATGAAGAGGAACATCTCGATCAGCGTTCCGGCGCCGTACCCGGCGGTGGCGAAGACGGTCGCCCACGGGAACAGGTAGATCGCGTCGACCGCGAAGATCACGTAGAGGAAGGCGTACACGTAGTAGCGGATCTGGGTGTGCGCCCAGTCCTCGCCCACCGGGTCCACCCCGCACTCGTAGGCGAGGAGCTTCTCGGGCGAGTACACCACCGGCCGGAGCAGCCGGTTGGCGGTGAACGCCACGGTCACGAAGAGCACCCCGATGACGGCCAGCAGGCCCATCGCGGCGTACGCGTCGAAGTAGCCGCCGCCGACCGACGGGTCGGCCGCGACGGCAGCCACCTGCTGCCCCTCCATGCCTTCGCCTCCACCTCGGCCGCGAACCCGCCCTCAAGACAGTTCTACGACTTTTCCTCACACGGTCTTAACCATGGCCAATGCGTGAGTCTAAGGGGAGGGCTCCACTCCCCCCGAAACCTGCCCGCTCCGCAAGACGTCCCGTGGACAACCCGGTGAACGCCCGGAGGCCCTCCGGGGTGGGGATAACCCCCGCCCCGGAAGATGTATCACCCCCATGGCACATCCCCTCCCCCGTTCGGGATGCTGGGGGCCGCCAGCTCGAACGAGGGGACGGATGATCCGATGAAGTCGCTGAACCGCGCCGTGGACGCCATCAAGGAGCAGGACGCTCGGATGGAGCGCCCGCCGCTGTACGGCGCGCGGATGTGGCGCCAGGTCGGACACCTGATGCTCAACTTCCCGCTGGGCATCGCCGGCTTCGTGCTCTCGGTGACCGCGCTGTCGGCCGGCCTGGGCCTGTCGGTGACGGTGATCGGCCTGCCGGTGCTGGCCGCCGGCCTGGCCGGGTCCCGTGCCCTGGGCGCCCTGGGCCGCAGCCGGGCCCGCTCGGCGTACGGCTCCGCGATCGACGATCCGCAGCCGGTGAAGCAGCGCCGCCCGGGCCTGGTCGGCTACACCATCGCCCACCTCACCGACCTGCTGAACTGGCGCTCGGCGCTCTACAACGTGCTGATGCTGCCCTGGGGCATCCTGAGCTTCACCCTGACCCTGGTCTCGGTGATCACGCTGTGGCCGGTGCTGCCCTTCATCGTGCGCGCGATGGCCGCGGTCGACCGGATCCTGATCGAGTCGCTGCTCTTCCCCGGCGCGCTGGCCGAGCGGGTGCGCGAGCTGGAGGACGACCGCGGCACCGTCGTCGAGACCGCCGCCGCCGACCTGCGCCGGATCGAGCGGGACCTGCACGACGGCGCCCAGGCCCGGCTGGTCGCGCTGGCGATGGACCTCGGCATGGCCAAGGAGCGGCTGCGGGAGGTGGAGACCCAGGAGGACATGGCGGTCGCCGCCCGGATGGTCGACAACGCGCACGGTGAGGTGAAGCTGGCCCTCCAGGAGCTGCGCGACCTGGCCCGCGGCATCCACCCGGCGGTGCTCACCGACCGCGGCCTGGACGCGGCGCTGTCCGCGGTGTCGGCCCGCTGCACCGTCCCGGGCGGGGTGAAGGTGAACGTCGACCTGGCCGGGCCGGACGGCGAGCCCGAGCGCCCGGACTCGGCGGTCGAGGGCATCGCGTACTTCACCGTCAGCGAGCTGCTGACCAACGTCTCCAAGCACGCCGGCGCCACCAGCGCCTCGGTCGACGTCTGGCGCTCGGACGACCAGCTGATGGTGCTGGTCCAGGACGACGGCCGGGGCGGGGCGGCCCCCTACCCGGGCAGCGGCCTGGCCGGGCTGGCCGAGCGGATCCGGGCGGTGGACGGGGTGTTCCTGGTGGAGAGCCCGGAGGGCGGCCCGACCACCGTCACCGTCGAGCTGCCCTGGCGCACCCGCACCGCCCGCCGCTAGGAGGCGCCCCGGACGCCCGGGAACGCGAAGGGGCGCCGGGACCCGTCGAGGCAGTGGACGGGTCCCGGCGCCGGTCCGGTGCGGCGGCCGCCCCGCGGAACCCTTGCGCGGTGGACGGGCCGGCCGGCGTACCGGGGTCGGGGGGCGGGTGCGCTAGGAGCTGCTCTCCAGCGTGCCGAGGGTGACGTCGGCGGTCGCGGCGTTGCCGTCCCTGGTGTAGCCGACGGTGACCTTGTTGCCCGGGGTGAGCGAGGCGAGCGCGGTGGTGAGCGCGTTCAGCGAGTCGACCGGGGTGTCGCCGAGCTTGGTGATGACATCGCCGGCCTGGAGCCCCGCCGAGGCGGCCGGGCCGCCCTGGCTGACCGCCACGATGACCGCGCCGGCCGGCTGGAACTGCTGGTTGAAGCTGGTCCGGGCGGTGACGCCGAGCGCGGCCCGCCCGGAGTTGGTGACCTTGCCCTGCTTGATCAGCTGGTCGGTGATGTTGGTGATGGTGGACGCCGGGATGGCGAAGCCGATGCCGGGGGCCGCCGCGCCGTTGGTCTGCGGCTCGGTCGCGGCGAGGGTGTTGATGCCGATCACCTGGCTGTCCAGGTTGACCAGCGCGCCGCCGCTGTTGCCCGGGTTGATCGCGGCCGAGGTCTGCACCATGTTGCCGATGGTGGCGCCCGGCGAGCCGCCGCCGCGGGGCTCGGAGACGGTCCGCCCGGTGGCCGAGACGATCCCCTGGGTGACGCTGCTGGAGAGCCCGAGCGGGCTGCCCATGGCCAGGGTGATCTGGCCGAGCTGGACCTTGCTCGAATCGCCGAAGGCGGCCGGCTTGAGGCCGCCGGGCGGGCTGCTGAGCTTGATCACCGCGAGGTCGGAGTCCGGGTAGCTGGCGACCAGGGTGGCGTCCAGCGACTTGGTGGAGTTGGCCAGCGTCACGGTGAAGGTGGTCGCCGAGCCGACCACGTGGGCGTTGGTGACGATGTCGCCCTTGTCGTCGTAGACGATCCCGGAGCCGAGGCTGTCGCCGGTGGTGATCTGGACCACCGAGGGCAGCACGTCGGCGATCACCTTCTGGTACGCGTCCTGCAGCTGGTTGGCGCCGCCCGGCTGGGCGGCGGGCGCGGCGGAGGCCTGCTTGCTCGCGCCGGGGGAGGAGGCCGAGGACGAGGAGGAAGAGGCCGAGGAGGAGGACGAGCTGCTGCACCCGGCCAGCGCCAGGGCGAGCGCCGTGACCGCCGCGACCCCGCCGGACGCGAGCAGCCGCCGGTGCGCCGCCTTGGGACCGGTCGGCCGGGGGCCGGCCGGCAGCGGTCGGTTGTGTTCCTTCTTTCGGCTCACCTGGCTGCCTCCGATTCGTCACCGCGCGGGCGCGGGCATGAGAGCACGGAAATCTTTGTCAGCATTTCACCGATTTGTCCGTTTTGCCGTCCCGACTCGCCCGAACACCGGCGACCGAAACCGAACGCCTAGGATTGCCGCATGACTTGGTTGATCACCGGCGGTGCCGGATACATCGGCGGACACGTCGTCCGCCAGCTGCTCGACGCCGGTGAGCGCGTCGCCGTCCTGGACGACCTGAGCACCGGCGACGCCTCCCGGGTGCCGGCCGGCGTCCCGCTGATCGAGGGCTCCACCCTGGACCGCGCCGTCCTGGACGCCGCGATCCGCGAGCACGGCATCGAGGGCGTCCTGCACTTCGCCGCCAAGAAGCAGGTCGGCGAGTCGGTCGAGCAGCCGTTCCTGTACTACCGGGAGAACATGATCGGCCTGCAGACGGTCCTGGAGGCCGCGGCCGAGGGCGGCGTCAAGCGCTTCCTGTTCTCCTCCTCCGCCGCCGTCTACGGCATGCCGGACGTCGACCTGGTCACCGAGTCGACCCCGTGCGCCCCGATGAGCCCGTACGGCGAGACCAAGCTGGCCGGCGAGTGGCTGGTCGCCGCCGCGGGCAAGGCCCACGGGATGTCCACCGTGGCCCTGCGCTACTTCAACGTGGCCGGCGCCGCCTCGCCCGAGCTCTCCGACACCGGGGTGTTCAACCTGATCCCGATGGTCTTCGAGCGGCTGACCGCCGGCGAGGCCCCGCGGGTCTTCGGCGACGACTACGCGACCCCGGACGGCAGCTGCGTCCGCGACTTCATCCACGTCTCCGACATCGCCTCGGCGCACGTCGCGGCCGCCAAGCGGCTGGCCGCCGACCCGGCCGGCGAGACCGCGCTGGTGCTGAACATCGGCCGCGGCGAGGGCGTCAGCGTCAAGGAGATGATCGAGGTCATCGGCAAGGTGACCGGCTACGACACCACCGCCGACGTGACCCCGCGCCGCCCCGGCGACCCGGCCCGGGTGGTGGCCGCCGCCGACCTGATCCACCGCGAGCTGGGCTGGAGCGCCGGCCACGACGTCGAGGCCATGGTCTCCTCCGCGTGGGAGGGCTGGTGCAGCCGCCACCCCGGGGCCCGCAGGGCCTGACCGGTCGGTGACCGGACCACCGGACGGCGGTGTCCGCCCCGCTCAGCGGGCGGGCACCGCCGTGCCGTAGTAGGCGTCCAGCGCGTAGACGCAGCGGTCCTTGGAGCCGACGAAGACCCGCCCGCCGACCGCCACCGGGGAGCCGGTGAGCTCGCCCTTGGTGCCGAGCTCCCAGCGCAGCTGACCGGTCGCCAGGTCCAGGGTGTGCAGCGAGTGGTCCCGGCTGCCCAGGTGCACCAGGCCGTCGGCCACCGCCGGGGAGCCGACGATCTCGCCGCGCGTGGTGTAGCGCCAGCGCTCCCGGCCGGTCGCCGCCTCGAAGGCGTACAGCACCTCGCCGCTGCCGACCAGCACCATGCCGTCCCCGACCACCACCGGCTCGGCGCCCTGGCGGCTGCCGGTGACCCCGCGCCAGCGGTCCAGGCCGGTGGCCGCGTCCAGCGCGTAGACGGTGCCCAGGTAGTCGGCCACGTAGACCGCGTCGCCGTCCAGCGCCGGCGGGGTGAACAGCACCACCGGGGCGTCGAAGCGCCAGCGCTCGGTGCCGCTGGCCGCGTCCAGCGCGTACACCCGGGTGCCCGCCGTCACGTACAGCACGCCGCCGCGCTCGACCGGGTGCGCGGGCACGTCCTCGCCGACCTGGAAGGACCAGCGCAGGCCGGCCCCGCGCGGATCCACGCAGCGCAGCCGTCCGGCGCCGAAGTAGTAGGCGGCGCCGCCCACCAGGACCGGGCCGGACTGCGGGTTCTCGTAGTCCTGCTGGGCGTCGTCGGCGCGCCACAGCTCGGCGCCGGTGGCGGCCGCGCGCAGCTGGACGCCGCCGCCGCGCACCCCGCAGCAGAGCACGCCGTCGGCGGCGGAGAGCGAGTAGACCCAGCCGTCCAGCGAGGTGCGCCAGCGCTCGGCGCCGTCCGCGACGTCCACGGTGTACAGGTGCGGGCCGTCCGCGGCGTGCACCCGGCCGGCGTCCACCGCGAGCGCCCAGGCGACGTCCCGGGTCTTGTAGCGGCGCTCGCCGGAGCCGATGTCCAGCGCGTGCACCTCGAAGCTGGAGACGAAGAGCGTGCCGTCGGCGACCACCGGGGTGCCCCAGACGTCGTTGGACATCCGGAACCGCCAGGGGCGCCAGCGGGCCGCCGCGGCGGGCGGCGGGGTCGGAACGGGCGGCGGGGTCGGCGCCGCCCGGCGGACCCAGTCGGTGGTGGCCGGGGCGGTGCTCGGACCGGGCTGCTCGTGCTCGGCCCGCGGCCCCGGGCCTATCCGCACCGAGGCGCCGGACAGCTGCACCTCGACGGCCATGCCGCCGGTGGGCGCGCGGTGCTTGTTCTTGGAGGGGATCTTCGCGGTCGGGATCCCGTCGTCCTGGCCCCCGGGGCGCGGCCCGGCGTGCACCGGCCCGGTCGGCGGGGCGTGCCCGGCCCCGGGGTAGGTGCGCGGGTCGTCCGGGCCGGGGTGCGGCGGCGGCACGTGCGGCTGCTGCGGCGGGCCCTGGGTGTGCGGCGGCCGCGGCGGCTCGGCCGGGCCGGGGTACGAGCGGGGCTGGGCGCTCGGGCGGCGGCCGCGCTTGCGCTCGATCAGCTCCAGCGCGTGGGGCGGCAGCCAGTCGCCGACCTCCCCGGCGGCGTCGTCCCGGGAGAACAGGTGCGGGGCCAGCTCGGCCTGGATCTGCGCGGGGGTGGGCCGGCGCTCGGGCGCCTGCTGCATGCAGGCCCGGACCAGGTCCATCAGCTCGGGCGCCATCCCGGTGAGGTCCGGCTCCTCCCGCAGCAGCTGGAACACCGTCTCGACCGGGTTGGAGCCGCGGAACGGGGGGTGCCCGGTGGCGCAGAAGACCATCAGCGAGCCGAGCGAGAAGACGTCGCTGGCGCCCCGGACGGTCCGGCTGTCCCGGGCCTGCTCCGGGGACATGTAGGCGGGGGTGCCGACCGCGACGTTGGTCATGGTCAGCCGGGTGCTGGAGACCCCGGCCGCGATGCCGAAGTCGATCACCTTCGGGCCGTCCTCGACCACCAGCACGTTGGAGGGCTTGAGGTCGCGGTGGATCAGTCCGGCCGCGTGGATGGACTGCAGCGCCTCGGCGATGCCCGCGACCAGCCAGCGGGTGGCGTCGACCGGCAGCGGGCCGCACTCCTCGACCAGGTCCTCCAGGGAGGGCGCCGGGATGTACGCGGTGGCCAGCCAGGGCACCCGGGCGTCCGCGTCGGCGTCCACCACGGCCGCGGTGTAGAAACCGCCGACCGTCTTGGCCGCCGCGATCTCCCGGGCGAAGCGGACCCGGAACAGCTCGTCCTCGGCCAGCTCCCCCCGGACGGTCTTGATGGCCACCCGGCGCCCGGAGGCGGAGCGCGCCAGGTAGACCAGCCCCATCCCACCCGCGCCGAGCCGCCCCAGCACCTCGAAGGGCCCGATCCTCCTCGGATCGTGCGCCGTCAGCTGGTCCACTCCGCAGCCACCTCCCCGTCGTCCGCACCCGCCGCGTGGTGCCGGACCCGATTCTCCAATGCCGCCCCGCGCAACTCCAACCTCCCCCACCGGGAGACGGCCACCGCCCCGGACGGACAGTCCGCTGGTCAGCGGTGACGGAACGGCCGGATCCTGACGCCCGATCCGGCCCCGGCTTGCGCCCCGGAGCCCGGACCGTCCACGTCCCGACCCCCCTCACCGGTCACGCTCTGTCACCCGACCACCCCTCAGCGGACTCGCCGTCACGCTATGGGGTCAAAAGCACACGGGGGGGCTTCAAGAGCGCCTTCGGACCCCGGTGAATATCCGTCCGAAGTGGTTCAGGCCGCTATAGCGACCCCCGTGCGGAGTAATAGTCGCATCACCGAATCGCGCCAAGATCGTGCCACGGTAAGCTGACGGCATGACAGGACAAGTTCGCACCGTCGACGGTCGCGTCGCCGGGCGACGCGGACAGGAGACGCGGCAGAAGCTGCTCGACTGCCTCCGCGAGATGCTCAGCACGTCGCCCTATCGGGACGTCAAGGTCATCGACGTCGCCCGTATGGCGGGTACCTCCCCCGCGACCTTCTACCAGTACTTCCCGGATGTCGAGGGCGCAGTCCTCGAAATCGCCGAGGAAATGGCCAAGGACTCCGACACCCTCAAAGAGCTGGTGGCCGGAAAGTCCTGGGCAGGGAAGTCCGGACCGACCACTTCGGAAGAACTGGTCGACGGATTCCTCGCCTTCTGGCGCAAGAACGACGCCATTCTCCGAGTGGTCACGCTCGGTGCCGCAGAAGGGGACAAGCGGTTCTTCAAGATCCGCATGACCGTCCTCAACTCGGTCGCCAAGCCGCTCGCGGAGGCCGTCAAGGAACTCCAGGCGAAGGGTCAGGCCGACAAGTCACTCGACCCGAACGCCGTCGCCGGGGCCCTGGTCTCGCTGCTCGCCTCGGCGGCCGAGCACCAGAAGGCCTTCACCTCCTGGGGCGTCAAGGTCAAGGACCTCAAGCCCAACCTCGCTCCCCTGGTGTACCTGGGCGTCACCGGCAAGAAGGCGCCCAAGTAGGACCCTCCTCCGACCCACCATCCGCTCCGCGCGCAGCCCCGGCCTCCTGTCCGGGGTACGACGGACGGCGGCCGTGTCCTCGGGGGAGGTCCGCCGACGTACCGCACGCGCGCCAGACATGCCGGTGGGCGGGCACCCCTCACACAGGGTGCCCGCCCACCGGCATGCTGCTACTCGCCCACTCGCCTCCGGGGCGCTCTGACCCGGTGCCGACGGTCGGCGCTCCCTCGCTCCTTCGTCGCTCCCTCGCTTCTCCCTTTCGGCACCAGCGCGCCCCTTCGGCTCGGGGCGGGCAGGCCGGGCGAGCTACGGGCAGCGGACCACTTGGCCGGCGTAGGCCAGGCCGCCGCCGAAGCCGAAGAGCAGGACCGGGTCGCCCGGGGAGAGCTCGCCGCGCTCGACCAGCTTGGAGAAGGCGAGCGGGATCGAGGCCGCCGAGGTGTTGCCGGATTCGACCACGTCCCGGGCCACCACCGCGTCGCCGAGGCCCAGCTTGGCGGCGATCGCGTCGATGATCCGCAGGTTGGCCTGGTGCGGGACGAAGCCCTTGAGCTCCGACGGGTCGATCCCGGCCCGCTCGCAGGCCTGCCGGGCCAGCGGGGCGAGCTGGGTGGTGGCCCAACGAAACACCGACTGGCCCTGCTGGCTGATCACCGGATCCCAGCCGGTGATCACCACGGCGTCGCCCCGTTCCGGCTCGGAGCCCCAGACCACCGGTCCGATGCCCGGCTCGGCGTCCTCCTCCTGGGCCTCGACCACCGCGGCGCCGGCGCCGTCGCCGAAGATCACGCAGGTGGAGCGGTCGGTCCAGTCGAGGGTGTCGGACATCCGTTCGGCGCCGATCACCAGCGCGCGCCGCGCCGCACCGGCCCGGATCGCGTGGTCGGCGGTGGCCAGCGCGTAGGAGAAGCCGGAGCAGACCGTGTTGATGTCGTAGGCGGCGGGCGCGCGGACGCCCAGCCGGGCAGCCACCGCGGCGGCGGTGTTGGGGCTGCGTTCGATCGCGGTGCAGGTGGCGACCACCACCAGGTCGATCTCCGCCGCCGTCCGGCCGCTGTTGGCCAGCGCCTTCTGCGCGGCCTCGGTGGCGAGGTCGACCAGGGTCTCGCCCTCGGCGATGTGCCGGGTGCGGATCCCCACCCGGGTGCGGATCCACTCGTCGTCGGTGTCGACGAATGCCGCCAGGTCGTCGTTGGAGAGCACCTTGGGAGGCTGGTAGTGCCCGAGTGCCACAATGCGCGAACCGCTCATGCTGCCATGGAACCGGGTTACCCGCTGGTCAGCCGGGCACGACCGGCTACAGGATCCGCCGCTGTGATCTGTAGGGGCTCCACAAGGCCCTTGGGGCGCCTGGGCCCGGGCGTCCGCCGAGGTCAGGCGGCCAGCGAGGTGGCGTCGCCCATCACGATCACCGGATGGGCGGCCGGGTCCAGGGTGCGGATCAGCTGGGCCATCTTGTCCTCGGGTATCGACACGCAGCCGTGGGTCGGGCCGTCGTGGTCGACGTGCAGCCAGATCCCGCCGCCCTTCTTGCTGCCCATCGGGCGGCGCATGTCGAGCGGGGAGCTGCCGGCGACCCGGTTGTAGTTGATCGCGACCACGTAGTCGAAGGAGCCGGCCAGCTGGTCGCCGAAGAAGCCCGTCCCGGAGACCACGAAGCTGGCGTCCTTGTCGTACGGGAGCTTGCTGCCGGGGTTGGCGTTGCGGCCGCCGGCGTCGGTGAGGTCGAAGACGCCGATCGGGCTGCGCAGGTCGCCCTCGTTGTGGTCGGTGGTCCAGCCGTTCTTGCCGTTGTGGCCCTGCCAGGTCTCACCGGCCAGCCAGCGGCCCTCGGGGGTGCGGGTCCACAGCGTGACGCTGTTCCTGTCGGTGTCCTTGCCCTGGCCGGTGGCGACCACGACCTGGGTGGTCGCGGCGGGGATCTTCGCGGTGAAGGCGGCCCCGAGGCCGGGTATCGCGGGCAGGGAGCCGTCCGGGCGGGTCTCGCTGCGGCCGGCGGCCGCGGGGGCGCTCTGCCGGTCGGCGGCGGCCTGGACGGCCGCGGGGGCGGGCGTGACGGGGTGGTCGGGCTTGCTGACGCCCTCCGGCCCGGGGCCGTCGGCGGCCGCGGCGACGGACTTGGCGCCGTCCTGGCCGACGGTGTACCAGCCGGCGGCGGCCGCGACCAGCAGCGCGGTGCCGGCCATCACGGCCTTGCCGTGTCGTTTCTGCTTCGCCTTGCGCCGCCGGCCCCGGGAGGCGGCCCGGCCACCGGGCGCGGGGGCCGCGGCGGCGATGGGCGTGACGGAGGCGAGGGGCGCGAGGGGCTCGACCGGTTCGGGCTGCTCGTACTCCGGCTGCCCGTACACCGGCTCCTGGTAGGCGGGCTCCTGGTAGACCGACGGCTCCTGGTGAGCGGTCCCCTGGTAGGCGGGCTCCGGCTCGACGACGTACGGCTGGAAGGGCTGGAACGGCTGCTCGTACGCCCTGGAGTACCCGTCGGCCGGCTGCCGGTACTCGCCGTAGTACTCCTGCGCGGCGGGCTGCGGGACGGCCTGCGGGTACGGCTCGTACGCCTGGTACGGCGCCTCGTGCGACTGCTGCGGCACCCCGTACCCCGGCTCCGGCATCGGCTCGTACGGCGGGTACTCGGTGGCGCGATGGGAACCGGACATGCCGTCGATCCTGCCAAACGCCCTACCCGTTGGTAAACCCGGGGCGCGTGCGGGAGCCGTGAAGACGCCGCCGCCCGGAGCGCGGGTGCGGTCCGGGCGGCGGGGAAAGCGCAGGTCAGAGGCGCATCGCCTGCGGGGTCTCGCGACGCGTCAGGTCGGGGCCGTCGTACTCGCGGATGATCTCGTAGCGGGTGTTGCGCTCCACCGGGCGGAAGCCGGCGTCCCGGATCAGGCCGAGCAGGTCCTCGCGGCCGAGCTTGTTCGGGGTGCCGAAGTTGTCCGCGTCGTGGGTGATCTTGTACTCGACCACCGAGCCGTCCATGTCGTCCGCGCCGTGGCTGAGCGCCAGCTGGGCGGTGGTGACGCCGTGCATCACCCAGAAGACCTTGACGTGCGGGACGTTGTCGAAGAGCAGCCGGGAGACCGCGAAGGTCTTCAACGCCTCGGCACCGGTTGCCATCTCGGTACGGGCCATCAGCTTGTTGCGCACGACGCCGTCCTTGGAGTCGTGGAAGTCGTGCTGGTAGCGCAGCGGGATGAAGACCTGGAAGCCGCCGGTCTCGTCCTGGAGCTCACGCAGCCGCAGCACGTGGTCGACCCGGTGGCGGGGCTCCTCGATGTGGCCGTACAGCATGGTGGCCGGGGTCTTGAGGCCCTTGGCGTGCGCCAGGCGGTGGATCCGCGACCAGTCCTCCCAGTGGGTGTCGTGGTCGACGATGTGCTGGCGGACCTCCCAGTCGAAGATCTCCGCGCCGCCGCCGGTCAGCGACTCCAGACCGGCGTCGATCAGCTCGTCCAGGATCTCGTCGGCGGGCAGGCCGCTGATCTTCTCGAACCAGTGGATCTCGGTGGCGGTGAAGGCCTTCAACGAGACGTTCGGCAGCGCCGCCTTGAGCTCCCGCAGCGAGCGCGGGTAGTAGCGCCACGGCAGGGTGGGGTGCAGGCCGTTGACGATGTGCAGCTCGGTGAGGGAGTCGCTCTCCATCGCCTTGGCGAGACGGACGGCCTCCTCGATGCGCATCGTGTAGGCGTCCTTCTCGCCCGGCTTGCGCTGGAACGAGCAGTACGCGCAGGAGGCGCTGCAGACGTTCGTCATGTTGAGGTGGCGGTTGACGTTGAAGTGGACGACGTCGCCGTTCTTCCGCGTGCGCACGTGGTGGGCCAGCCCGCCCAGCCAGGCCAGGTCGTCGCTCCCGTAGAGCGCGATCCCGTCCTCGCGGGTCAGCCGCTCACCCGCGTAGACCTTCGCCTCCAGCTCGCGCTTGAGCCCTGCGTCCATGCGGTGACCCGCCTCCTCAGACATTCGATTCCTTGCCGGAGACGAGGTTACGCCTATGCCGACGGAGGCCGGGCGAGGGCGTGCCCCTAGGGCCCGTCTTCAAACTCCCGCCTGCGGGGCGACGCCGGGGCACGCACCTCGCCGCGTTGTCGTCGGTCGCCAATGCTCCGCAGTGGCTCCCTCCTCCGCCTTGCGATGCACGCACCCCAACGCCGCCCCGCCCGCCCTCCGGGTGGACGACGGGAGTTTGAAGACGGGCCCTAGGCGCTGAGCAGCTCGGCGAGCAGACCCGGGTCGATGTTGCCGCCGCTGACCACGGCGGCCACCGTCCGGCCCCCGGTCTCGGCGGCGCGGTGGAAGTAGGCGGCCGGGGCGACCGCGCCGGAGGGCTCGGCGACCAGCCGGCCGCGGCGGGCCAGCAGGGCGACGGTGGCGCGGATCTCGTCCTCCGTGACGGTGACGATGTCGTCGACGTAGGCGGTGAGGTGCTCGTACGGCAGCACGCCCACCGAGGGGGTGCGCAGCCCGTCCGCGAGCGTCCGGTAGGTGTCGGCGACCGGCCACTCCACCCGGCGCCCGGAGCGCAGGCTCTCCTGGGCGTCGGCGGCCAGCTCCGGCTCCACCCCGATCACCCGGACGCCCGGGCGGGTGAGCTTGAGCGCGGCGGCCGTCCCGCTGATCAGGCCGCCGCCGCTGACCGGCACCAGCACGGTGTCCAGCCCGGTCGGGGCGTCCTCGGCGATCTCCAGGCCCACCGTGCCCTGGCCCGCGATGATGAACGGGTCGTCGTACGGCGGCACCCAGACGAAGCCGAACCGCTCGGCCAGCTCGCCGGGCAGGGTGTCCCGCTCCCCCGGCGGGACGAGGATCACCTCGGCGCCGAACGCGCGGGTGGCCTCGACCTTCACGGCGGGCGAGGTGTCCGGCATCACGATCACGGCCTTGAGGCCGAGCAGCTGCGCCGCGTAGGCCACCGCCTGCGCGTGGTTGCCGCTGGACTGGGCGACCACGCCGCGGGCGCGCTCGTCCGGGGTGAGCGCGGCCAGCCGGTTGTAGGCGCCGCGGGTCTTGAAGGCCCCGGTCGGCTGGAGGTTCTCGGGCTTGAGCCAGAGCCGCCGCCCGTCCTCGGACGCCCAGGGGGCGGGGACCAGCGGGGTGCGCACGGCGACCCCGGCGATCCGCTCCCGGGCGGCGTGCAGCTCCTCCAGACCGACCAGTGCCATGCCGTCACTCTCCTTCGGGGGGGAGCTCGCTCACCCGGTTCTCCCACTTCGTGGAGAGTACGACGGTGGTGCGGGTGCGGGCCACGCCCTTCGTGCCCGAGATCCGCTTGACCACCGACTCCAGGCCGGCCACGTCGGCCACCCGGACCTTGAGCATGTAGGAGTCGTCACCCGCGATGAACCAGCAGTCCTCGACCTCGTTGAGGTCCTTCAGCCGGAACGCGACGTCCTCGTGGTCGGCGGCGTCGGTCAACTGGAGACCGATCAGGGCCGTGACGCCGAAGCCGAGCGAGGCCGGGTTGACCGTCGCCCGGTAGCCGGTGATCACACCGGCCTGCTCCAGGCGGTTGATGCGGTCCGTGACGCTCGGGCCGGAGAGTCCGACCAGTCGGCCCAGCTCGGCGTAGGACGCACGGCCGTTCTCCCGGAGCGCCTGGATGAGCTGTCTGTCCACCGTGTCCATATACCGTCCGCGTCCTTCCGAACCTCACCAGACCCACAGATCATTATCCGGATTCAAAGGCGCCGTGCGCTGAACGACCCGGATATCGCAGAGAAGATACTCTCCCGCCCTCGCTCTCCTTACTCCCCCTCAGCCCGAGCGGCCTCCCCGTCGCCCGGTTTGCGGGCGGCCGCGCCCAACTCGCCCTCCCAGCGCAGGTACAGGGAGTGCGGCACGCCGACGGCGTCCAGCACCCGGCCGGCCACGAAATCCACCAGTTCGCGCACGGTGGAGCCGCCGGCGTAGAAACCGGGCGAGGCGGGGAGCACGACGGCGCCCTGCGCGTCGAGTTCCACCAGGTGCTTCAACGTCACCCCGTTGAGTGGTGCCTCGCGCACGCAGACGACGAGCGGACGGCGCTCCTTGAGGGTGACGCTGGCCACCCGCTGGAGCAGGTCCTTGCTCAGGCCGAGCGCGATCCCGGCCACCGCGCCGGTGGTCGCGGGGACCACCAGCATCCCCTTGGCCGGGTACGAGCCGCTGGACGGGCCGGCCGCGAAGTCCCCGGCCGGCCAGTAGCGGACGTCGTCCAGGCCCTCGTCCGTGCCCAGCCAGCGGGCGAGGTCCGCGCGCCAGTGGGCGTCCCGGAAGGAGATGCCGGTCTCGTCCAGGATGGTGAGCCGGGCGGCCCGGCTGACGATCAGGTCCACCGCCTCGCCGGCGGCGAGCAGCGCCCGGATCACCGAGGCCGCGTACGGCGTCCCCGACGCTCCCGAGACCCCGACCACCCACGGCTGACGCTTCGCAGTTCCCATGGAGGCAATTCTGTCCCGCCCCCACCTGCGGCTCCGCCCCGGGCACCGCGGACCGGGCCCGCGCGGGCCCGCCCCCTGGGAGGATGGGCGCATGGCAGCGACCCTCGTCGACCTCACCCATCAGGTGACCACCGCGATGCCGGTCTACCCCGGCGACCCGGCCGTCCTGCTGGCGCCCGCGCTCACCACCGCCACGGCGGGGGTGAACGTGCTGGCCCTGCACCTCGGCTCGCAGTCCGGGACGCACGTGGACGCGCCGTACCACGTGGACGTCACCTGGCCGACCCTGGACGGACTGCCGCTGGAGCGGTTCACCGGCCCGGCCGTGGTCGCCGACCTGCGCGGGCTGGAGCCCCGGACGGCCGTCACCCCCGACCTGCTGGCGCCCGCGCTGGCGCGCTGCGCCGAGGGCACCGTCCTGCTGCTGGCCACCGGCTGGGCCCGGCACTGGGGCACCGACGCCTACCTGGCCCACCCCAGCCTGACCGCGGCCGCCGCCGAGGCGATCGTGGCCGCCGGGGTGCGGACGGTCGGGGTGGACGCGCTGAGCGTGGACCCCACCCCCGACCCGGGGCCGGAGGACCCGGCGGTCGCCGCACTGCTCGCCGACCTCACCGACGAGCACGACGGGCCCGACCCGGTGGAGGAGCCGACGCTGGCCGCCCACCGGGTGCTGCTGGGCGCGGACGGCGGCGGGGTGATCGCGGAGAACCTGACCGACCTGCGGGCGCTGCTGGCGGCGCAGGAGGCCGGCCGGCCGGTGGAGGTGTCGCTGTTCCCGCTGCGCCTGGTGGCCGCGGACGGGGCCCCGGTGCGGGCGGTGGCGCGACTGGGCTGACCGGCCCCGACCCGGGCCGCACTTGGTCTAGACCAACTCCGATGGCGCCACTAGGCTTTCCGGCCATGGCTGAGATCATCGGAGTGGTCGAGCGACTCTGGCGCTACCCCGTGAAGTCCACCGGGGGCGAGCGGCTCGACTCCGTCGACGTGGACGTGCGCGGCCTGGCCGGGGACCGCCTCTACGCCGTCCGCGACGCCTCCGGGAAGCTCGGCTCGGGCAAGAACACCCGCCGCTTCCGCCGGATGGACGGGCTGCTCCGGCTCTCCGCCCGCCTCGGCCGCCGGATCGACGGCCCCGAACTGTTCGACCCGCTCGGCCGCCCGGTCGACCACCCGACCGCCTTCCTGCGCGCCTACCTCCAGCGCGAGGACGTCGAACTCGCCCGCGAGGACGCCGTCCCGCACTTCGACCGACTGCCCGTCAGCGTGCTCAGCACCGCCACCCTGGACTGGGTCCGCGAGGCCGTCCCCTTCGCCGTGGTCGACGAACGCCGGTTCCGCCCCAACATCGTGCTGCGCACCCCGCCGGGCACCCCGCCCTTCGTCGAGGACGCCTGGCTCGGCCGGCAGGCCCACGGCGGGGCACCGGACAGCGCCCGGCTCGCCTTCGTCTCCGCCAGCGAGCGCTGCGCGATGAGCGGCGCCCCGCAGCCCGGCCTGCCGCACGCGCCGGAGATCCTCAAGGCGATCGTGCACGCCCACGACGGCCGGCTCGACGCCCTCGCCGAGGTCGCCGCCCCCGGGCGGCTGCGGCTCGGCGACCGGCTGGTGCTGGACTGAGTCCTGGTCACGGTGCCACGATGCCGACACCGGCGCCGATATAACCGCAGGTCAGAGCGGTCTCGAAGATTCCCCGAAAAAGTTTCGAACTCACCTGCAACCCCCGCGACCCTTGCACGTCTATGTGAGTGAGCGGCGGGGAAACCCGCCGGAGCGGACCGCAGGCGACACCGGGGACACCGACCCCGGACCTCAGGTCCGACCCGTACCGAACTGATCGACCAGCAGCGCAAAGCTGCCGGTGAAACACCCTGGGGGGTATTCAGAATGTCCGTCGTGCGTGCACGCCGT
This sequence comes from Kitasatospora sp. NPDC059160, assembly GCF_042755465.1. Lineage (NCBI taxonomy): Bacteria > Bacillati > Actinomycetota > Actinomycetes > Kitasatosporales > Streptomycetaceae > Kitasatospora > Kitasatospora sp. NPDC059160. The sequence goes on from NZ_JBHZCN010000001.1 coordinate 125,639, forward strand.
TCCCGCTCCGCCGTCGTCACCGCCGCCACCCTGGGCGTGCTGCTCGCCACCGGCGCCGTGGTCGCCGCCCCGGCCGCCTACGCCGCCGACGCCCCGGCCGCCACCGCCTCCGCCGAGCCGACCGCCCAGGCCGCGGCCGACAAGCCGTCGCTGCAGGTCAACGCGCCGGAGACGGTCGGCCGCGGCGGGGAGCCGGTCGAGTTCACCGAGGCCGTCACCAACCCCGGCAGCACCGACGCCACGTTCAAGCTGCGGGTCAAGGCCACGACCGACGCCAGCCCCCTCGCGTACCAGGTCATCAAGGTCGAGTACCGCGACACGGACGGCACCTGGAAGCCCGTCACCGACACGGTGCCCGGCCTGGACGTCGCCGCCGGTACCACCCGGACCGTCCAGCTGCGCCTCACCACCGGGCTGCACGCCTACTGGAGCGACCGGGTGTCCACCGTCACGCTCAGCTCCGCCGTCCTGGACGCCACCGGCGGCACCGTCCTCGCCGAGAGCACCAAGGCGGTCTCGGCCCGGTACGTGACCATGACGGTCGGGAACGCGCCGACCACCGCACTCGTCGGCGGCGCGCCGGTCGAGTTCGACGTCACCATCGCCAACCCCACCGCCTCCCGCTTCACCAACGTCTCCAAGGTCGTGACGGCCAGCAAGTACAGCACGCTCCAGATGCAGAAGACCGACGGCAGCTGGCAGACCCTCACCGGCACCTCCCTCCCCCACGCCGACGGAGACCTCCGCTACCTGCTCGCGGACGACCGGAACCTGGCCCCCGGCGAGACCTTCACCCGGCACCTCCGCCTCGCCTACAACGGCGACGCGCCGATCGGCTCGACCACCGTCCACACGTGGGCGGAGCTCGACATGGGCAGCGGGTACTCGCCCACCTACGTCGGCCCCCAGTACATCGCGATCAACCTCGTCGGCTCCCCCCTGGGCCTGTCGGTGCAGGAGCCGTCGTCGATCGGCAACGGCGGTGGCAAGCCGGTCGAGTTCACCGAGACCGTCACCAACGCGAGCAGCTCCGACACGCAGTTCAACCTCAAGCTCGACGCCAGCAACCCGGCCGCCCGCAGCGACGGCCGCCTCGCCCTGGAGTCCCGTGCCGCCGACGGCACCTGGAACCCGGTCGGGCTCACCTTCACGCAGCAGCCCGACGGGTTCCACTTCATCGGCTCGCTCACGGGCGTGACCGTCCCCGCCAACGGCACCAAGACCGTCCAGCTGCGCCTCTCCGCCCCGCTCAACAACGACTGGGCCGGCCTGAACGGCACCGTCAAGCTCGCCTCGACCGTCCTCGACAAGGCGGGGCAGAGCACCCTCGCCTCCAGCACCAAGGACATCGCACTCAAGGCCCTCACCGTGCAGGCCAAGGGCGCGCCCACCAACGCCGTCCCCGGCGGCATCCCGGCCGAGTTCGACGTCAACTTCACCAACCCCAGCGCCTCGGCCTACGACAACGTGTCCCAGGTCGTCCAGGCCGACCGGCGCACCACGCTCCAGGTCCAGAAGGCCGACGGCAGCTGGGAGAACATCACCGGCGTCCCGACCAGCCAGCCGGGCGCCGACCAGGTCCTCTACCACCTCAGCGCGGACAAGAACCTGCCGGCCGGTAGCACCGTCACCAGGCACGTCCGCCTCGCCTTCACCGACGACGCCCCGATCGGCCGGACCTACGTCAACACCTGGGCCGTCCTCGGCGAGGGCAGCGACTACCCTGCCTTCGTCGGCCCGCAGGGCTTCCCCGTCGACGTCACCAGCACCCCGGCCGGCGGCAGCGACAAGGGCACTGGCACCGCCGTCAAGGCCGGCCTCACCACCACCACCGGTGGCGGCTCCAGCACCACCAGCACCGGCACCACGGCCGACAGCACCGGCACCGGCACCACGACCGACACCCAGCTGGCCGGCGGCTCGCTCGCCCACACCGGCTCGGACGGCATGCTGGCGTCCGCCGCGGCCGCCGCCGGCCTGCTCGCCAGCGGCATCGGCGCCCTCTTCTTCGCGCGTCGCCGTCGCAACGCCTGATCCCGCTCCGAGAAGCACCCGAGCCCCGGCTCCCGGCACCGTCCGGGGGCCGGGGCTCGGCCGTTCCGGCCGCCCCTCAGCCGCGGGCCCGGCGCGGGGCAGTCGAGCACCAGGCACTGCAGGGTGCCGATCACGGTTCTCCTCGGGGTCGGTTCAGGGGTTCCGGTGGCCCGGCCCGGGCAGGGCGACCGCCCGTAGGTAGGCCTCGACGAACAGGTCCAGCACCTCGTCAGGCGACGGCAGTCCGGCGCCGAACGCGGGCTCCAGCACCGGTCTCATCAGGACGTGGTTGAGCAGCGGGCCGAGCATCAGCTGGGCCAGCACCGGGAGCGGCAGCGGGCGCAGCCGCCCCGCCTCGACGTACGGCAGCAGCAGGCGGGAGAGGCCGTCGAACATCCGCGGCAGGTGGGCCTCCATCATCCGGGCGGCGGGGCCGTCCGGGCGGCCGAAGAGGTCGGCGAAGACCGCCGGGACGACCCTCGGCTCGCGGTCGAAGGCCGCGGCGAAGGTGTGGTGGATCGCCCGGACGGTCTCCTCCAGGCTCTCCGGCGGGTCCGCGGCCAGTGTCTCCAGGTCCGGCAGCGGGCCGTACTGGAGGAAGACGGCGGTGAACAGGCCGTCCCGCCCCTCGAAGACGGTGTGCAGGCTGGGCAGTGAGCAGTCGGCCCGGTCGGCCACGGCGTCCAGGGTCACTCCGGCGAGGCCGCGTTCGGCGACCAGCCGGCCCGCCGCCTCGATCGCCCGTTCCCGCACCGGCGGCCGTCCGCCCGGGTCGACGCCGGCCTGCCGGACGGCCTCGTCCAGCGGGGCCCGGGAGCCGCCGAGGCGGCGCAGCAGGGTGCTGCGCGACATTCCGGCCGCCGAGGCGATCGCCGTCAGCGGGACGTCCGCGACGTCCCGCCCCCGTGCCTTCGCGGCCGCCAGGGCGGCCGCCACCAGTTCGTTCATGTGAGACATCGTACTACTTGACACCTGAGACGGTTCCAGAGACGCTCTATAGGCAAGTTCCACCCAGGAACGGCAAGGGATCGAAGGGGAGAGAGCCATGAGCGTCGTCATCTCCGGGGGCGGACCGGCCGGAATGGTGCTGGGCCTGATGCTGGCCCGAGCGGGCGTCGAGGTGACCGTGCTGGAGAAGCACGCCGACTTCCTGCGGGACTTCCGCGGCGACACCGTCCACGCGTCCACCGTGCGCCTGATGGACGAACTGGGCCTCGGCCGGAAGTTCGCCGCCCTGCCGCAGAGCCGGCTCGGCAACCTGGTGGTACCGGTGCCCGGCGTCGGGGACGTCGCGCTGAGCGCCTTCGACCGGCTGCCCGCGCCGTACAACTACATCGCCATGATGCCGCAGTGGGACCTGCTCAACTTCCTGGTCGAGGAGGCGAAGCGGGAACCCACCTTCACCCTGCGGATGAACACCGAGGCCACCGGACTGCTCCGGGAGCACGGCCGGGTGGTCGGCGTCCGCTACCGCACCCGGGACGGCGAGGAGGGCGAGCTGCGCGCCGACCTCACCGTCGCCGCCGACGGCCGGCACTCCACCCTGCGCCGGGAGGCCGGCCTGGTGCCCGAGGAGTACCCGGTGCCCTTCGACGTCTGGTGGTTCCGGCTCCCCCGGCACGCCCACGAGCAGGCCGCGCCGCCCAGCCTCACCCCCGGCTTCGGCGAGCGCGAGCTGGCCCTCAGCTTCACCCGCGACGACTACTTCCAGATCGCCTACTTCAAGTCCAAGGGCTTCGACCCCGAGCTGCGCGCCGAGGGCATCGAGCGCTTCCGCGCCCGGATCGCCCGGCTCATGCCGCAGTTCGCCGACCGGGTCGACCAGTTGGCCGGGACGGACGAGCTCCACCTGCTCGACGTCAAGCTCAACCGGCTGGACCGCTGGTACGTCGACGGGCTGCTGCTGATCGGCGACGCCGCCCACGCGATGTCCCCGGCCGGCGGCGTCGGCATCAACCTCGCCATCCAGGACGCCGTCGCGGCCGCCGCCCTGCTCGCCGAACCGCTGCGCCGCGGCCGGCCGACCGTCGCCGCGCTGGCCCGGGTCCAGCGGCGCCGCTGGTGGCCGACCGTGGTCATGCAGCGCCTCCAGCGGGTCCTGCACGGCATCATGTTCGTCCCGGTGCTCACCGGCCGGCGCTCCGGGCCGCCGACCGCCTTCGCCGCGGTCGCCCGCCGGGTGCCCGCCGTCCGGATCGGCCTGTCCCGGCTGCTCGCCATCGGGCCGCGCCCCGAACACGCCCCAGCCTTCGCCCGCCGGCCGTCCGCCTGACCCTCCGCCCGGCCGGCCGCTCGAGCCCGGGCCCGAACGGCCCGCCCCGGACCGGCCGTTCGGGCGGGCGGTTTCCGGGGAACGACCCCCGGCATGACGATCCCTCATCGCCTGACCGGTACGGGCGCCCACCCCGTCCTCGTCCTGCACGACTGGTTCGGCACCAGCGCGGGCTGGGGCCCCTTCCTGGACTACCTCGACGGCAGGGCGTTCAGCTACGCCTTCCTCGACTACCGCGGCTACGGCGAGCGCAAGGACGTGACCGGCGCCTACACCCTCGCCGAGATCGCCGCCGACGCGCTCGCCCTCGCCGACCAGCTCGGCTGGGACCGCTTCTCGCTGGTCGGCCACTCGATGGGCGGCAAGGCGGCCCAGCAGGTCCTGGCCGAGGCCCCGCTGCGGGTGCGCAAGCTGGTCGGCCTGTCGCCGGTTCCGGCCGGGGCGTACCCGCTGGACGAGGCGGGCGAGGCGCTGTTCTACGGCGCCGCCGAGGACCGCGAGAAGCGGTACGCGATCCTCGACCTGGTCACCGGGCAGCGGGCGGGCCGGGTCTGGCTGGACCGGATGGTCGACCAGTCGCTGCGGCTGTCGACCGTCGAGGCCTTCGACGGCTACGTCCAGGACTGGACCACGGCCGACCTGGAGCCCCGGATCAGCGGGAACCCCGTCCCGGTCAAGGTCATCGTCGGCGAGCACGACCTCGCGCTGACCGCCGACGTGATGCGCGGCACCTGGCTGGAGCACTACCCCAACGCCGAGTTGGAGGAGCTCGGCGGCACCGGGCACTACCCGATGTACGAGGCGCCGGTGGCACTGGCGACCGCGATGGAGGCCTTCCTCCACAACTGAGCCGCGGAGCGCTACCGCGAACCGGCGGCGAGTAGGCTCGGACGGGACGAGAGGAGAGCCCCGTGAGCCCGCATGACCCCCCGGGGCCCGGCCGGGGCCGGACCGGGGCGACGTCTCAGTACCGGCGGTAGACCTCGCGCCGGTTGCCCACGGCCACCACCCACACGACCAGCAGCCCGTCCTCGATCGTGTAGACGACCCGGTAGTCGCCGACCCGGAGGCGCCAGTGCCCCGGATGACCCTGGAGCGGCTTGATGTCGAAGGGCTCCGTGCCGCCGCTGTCGAGCGCCCGCTGGAACTCGGTGAGGCGGTACATGATCCGCAGGGCGTCGGGGCGCGGCACCTTAAGCATGTCGCGCTGCCCCTGGGGGGTGAAGCGTGTCACGTGGCCCATCGGGTCACCCTTGCTGGGCGCGCAGCATCGCGGCCATCTCCTCCAGGGAGACGGACCCTTCGCGCCCCTCGGCCTCGGCCTCCTTCGCGAGCCCGCTGAGCCAGGCGTCCTCGGCCTCCTCGGCCAGTCGGCTCAGGCGCCGGTACTCGTCGATGTCGATCACCACGGCTTCCTGCTTCCCCCGCCGGGTGATGATCGTCGGGGTGCCGTCCCTACGGGCCCGGTCGATGACGTCCGCCAGGTGGCTGCGCACATCGGCCATGGATTCCACGACAGACTCACTCATGGCACGAATGTAACAGATGTACATCTGTTCCAGAGAGGATCCGGGGCCGGCCGGGGCCGGGCCCGCAGGGGTCAGATGCCGAGGCCGCGGATGACCAGGTCGACCAGGGCGAAGAAGAACAGCGAGATGCCGACGAAGCTGTTCGTCTGGAAGAAGGCCCGGTTGAGCCTCGACAGGTCGTTCGGCTTCACGATGGTGTGCTCGTAGACGAAGGCGCCCGCGACGACGGCCAGGCCGACCCAGAACGCGGGGCCGGCGTCGGTGAGCACCGCGAACCAGCCGAGCAGCAGGGTGGTCAGGACGTGGCAGACCCGGGCGCCGCGGATGGCGGCCGGGACGCCGAAACGGGCCGGCGGCGAGCCGACGCCGTGCTCCCGGTCGGACTCGACGTCCTGGCAGGCGTAGATCAGGTCGAAGCCGCCGATCCAGATGCCGACCGCGACCCCGAGGACCACGGCCTCCCAGGACCAGCTGCCGGTCACCGCGAGCCAGGCGCCGACCGGGCCCATCGCCTGGGCCAGGCCGAGGATCGCCTGCGGGAAGTTGGTGAACCGCTTGCCGTACGGGTAGACGACCATCGGCACCACGGCCACCGGCGCGAGGGCCAGGCAGAGCGGGTTGAGCAGGGCCGCCGCGCCGAGGAAGACCACCAGGGCGACCGCCGAGCCGGCGTACGCGGTCCTCAACGAGACGGCGCCGGTGACGAGTTCGCGCCCGGCGGTGCGCGGGTTCCGGGCGTCGATCTCGCGGTCGATGATCCGGTTGGCGGCCATCGCGAAGGTGCGCAGGCCGACCATGCAGACGGTGACGACGAACAGTTCGCCCCAGTGCACCCGCTTGTCCGCCAGGAACATGGCGGTCAGCGCGGCGATGTAGGCGAAGGGCAGGGCGAAGACCGAGTGCTCGATCATCACCAGGCGCAGGAAGGCCTTGGTGCGCCCCGGGGTCTCGACGGCGGCGGTGCTCACAGCCCGTACTCCTTCCAACGACGGGTCACCAGTGCGGCCGTGGCCGGGTCCGAGGAGACCATCTCCGGCCAGCCGCCGTCCCGGGTGTAGCCCTCCTCGGGGAGCTTGCGGGTCGCGTCGATGCCCGCCTTGCCGCCCCAGAACTGCTGGTAGGAGGCGTGGTCGAGGTGGTCGACCGGGCCCTCGACCACGGTGAGGTCGCGGCTGTAGTCGACGTTCCCGAAGGCCCGCCAGGCCACTTCCTGGTAGTCGTGGACGTCGCAGTCGGAGTCCACCACGATGATCAGCTTGGTGAGCGACATCATGTGGGCGCCCCAGATCGCGTGCATCGTCTTCTGGGCGTGCTTGGGGTACTTCTTGTCGATCGAGACGATCACGCAGTTGTGGAAGCCGCCGGCCTCGGGCAGGTCGTAGTCGACGATGTCCGGGATGATGATCTTCAGCAGCGGCAGGAAGAACCGCTCGGTGAACTTGCCCAGCGGGCCGTCCTCGGTCGGCGGGCGGCCGACCACGATGGACTGCAGGATCGGCCGGCGGCGCATGGTCACGCAGTCGATCGTCAGCGCCGGGAACGGCTCCTGCGGGGTGTAGAAGCCGGTGTGGTCGCCGAACGGGCCCTCGGGGAGCATCTCGCCGGGCTCCAGCCAGCCCTCCAGGACCACCTCGGCGTCGGCCGGGACCTGCAGCGGGACGGTCTTGCAGTCGACCATCCGGACCCGCTCGCCCGCGACGAAGCCGGCGAACAGGTACTCGTCGATGTCGCCGGGCAGCGGTGCGGTGGCCGCGTAGGTGACGGCCGGCGGGCAGCCGAAGGCGATCGCCACCGGGAGGCGCTCGCCGCGCTCGGCCGCGACGGCGTAGTGGTTGCGGCTGTCCTTGTGGATCTGCCAGTGCATCCCGATGGTGCGGCGGTCGTGCCGCTGGAGCCGGTAGAGGCCGAGGTTGCGGACCCCGGAGTCCGGGTCCTTGGTGTGGGTCAGGCCCAGGTTGAAGAAGGAGCCGCCGTCCAGCGGCCAGGTGAACAGCGCGGGCAGCTCGTCCAGGTTGACGTCGTCGCCGGTGAGCACGACCTCCTGGACCGGGGCATCGCCGGACTTCACGTTCCGGGGCGGGACGTGGGCCATCGAGGCGAGCTTGCCGAAGGCGTCCCGGAACCCGGTGAAGCCCTGCGGCAGTTCGGGCTTGAGCAGGCCGGCGATCTTCTCGGAGATGTCCTCCGGGCCCTTGAGGCCGAGCGACTTGGCGAGGCGCCGCTCGGTGCCGAAGACGTTCATCGCGATCGGCATCGACGAGCCCTTGACGTTCTCGAACAACAGCGCCGGGCCCTTGGCCTTCTGCACGCGGTCGACGATCTCGCCGATCTCCAGGTGGGGGTCCACCTCCGCCTTGATGCGCTTGAGGTCGCCCTCGCGGTCGAGGGCTCGGAGAAACGAGCGGAGATCGTCGTATGCCATGCCAGTCAGTATCCGCCACCCGATAGCCTGGCTTGCGTCAAGGGCCCCGGGAGGCGCCCGCCGCTCCGGCCCTCGCGGGGGAGATCACAGCCGTGCTGAGGATTCTTCTGACCATCGTCCTTCCGCTCGCGCTGTGGGTGTGGGCGTTCATCGACTGCCTGGTCACGCCCGAGGGAGAGGTCCGGCACCTGCCGAAGCCGATCTGGCTGATCATCGTGCTGCTCTTCCCGCCGCTCGGCCCGATCGCCTGGCTGGTGGCCGGGAAGCGGCGCGGCTTCCTGCGCACGGGCGCGCCGGACGGAGGACCGGGACGGACGGACGCGGACGGCCGGAGCGGTTCCGCCGCCCCGCGCCGCGGCCGGCCGGTGGCCCCGGACGACGACCCGGAGTTCCTGGCCTCCCTCGGGAACGGGTCCGCGAGGAACGGGTCCGCCGAGAACGGCCCCGAGAAGAAGGACGCCCCCTCGAAGGGCGGGTCCTTGCAGAAGGACGACAAGGACCACGAGGACATGCTCCGGCGGTGGGAGGCCGATCTGCGCCGCCGGGAGCAGGAGCTGCGCGGCGGCGAGGAGCCCGAGGACGGGCGAAAGAGCTGATCGGAGCGGGTCCGCCGCTCCCCCGGACAGCCCACCCGGGCACCCACGGGTGGGCTGCGGCCTTTTTGGCGCTTCCCTACGACCGGGAAGCGTCCGGCCTTGATCGCCCCGTTCCCGGCGCCACGGTCCAGCCGTCCTCGAGCGGTACTCCGGACGGCCGCCCCACACTGCTGGAGGACGGTCCTGACCTGCGTTTTCCTTCATGCTCAGATCATCGGACCATCATCTGCCCGACAACCCCCGGTATTCGAACGGCCACCGAGCGCACAGCCCTCGGGACGACCGCTTCTGTACAGGCCTGACAGCTAAACGAACTCGACCTTGTACGGAATCGACGCCGAAACCAGCGCACGGCCCCTCGTACAGTCATAAGTGAAGAAGTTGATTCGCAGCTGGGGGTACAGCAGACGCTGGCTGTCGGACAGTTCCCTCACCCTTGGAGTGGTTCGAGATGACGGTTGTGCATGAGGCGCCGGTCGGCGGCGAGGTCCCCGAGGTCCCGGCCGATGCCAAGGGGCGGGTCGCCGAGCTCCACGAGCTCCGCGCGCAGGTGCGCCGCGGCCCGAGCGACAAGGCCACCGAGGCCCAGCACGCGAAGGGCAAGCTGACCGCCCGCGAGCGCATCGACCTGCTGCTGGACGAGGGCTCCTTCCGCGAGGTCGAGCCGCTGCGCCGGCACCGCGCCCAGGGCTTCGGCCTGGAGGCCAAGAAGCCGCACACCGACGGCGTGGTCGTCGGCTGGGGCACCGTGCACGGGCGCACCGTGTTCACCTACGCGCACGACTTCCGGATCTTCGGCGGCGCCCTGGGCGAGGCCCACGCGCAGAAGATCCACAAGATCATGGACATGGCCATCGCGGCCGGTGCCCCGCTGGTCTCGCTGAACGACGGCGCCGGCGCCCGCATCCAGGAGGGCGTCACCGCCCTGGCCGGTTACGGCGGCATCTTCCAGCGCAACACCAAGGCCTCCGGCGTCATCCCGCAGATCTCGGTGATGCTCGGCCCGTGCGCCGGCGGCGCCGCGTACTCCCCCGCGCTGACCGACTTCGTCTTCATGGTCCGCGAGACCTCGCAGATGTTCATCACCGGCCCCGACGTGGTCCAGGCCGTGACCGGCGAGAAGATCAGCCAGAACGGCCTGGGCGGCGCCGACGTGCACGCCGGCGTCTCGGGCGTCTCGCACTTCGTCTACGACGACGAGCAGTCCTGCATCGAGGAGGTCCGCTTCCTCCTGTCGCTGCTGCCGCAGAACAACCGCGAGATGCCGCCGTCGGTGGTCAGCGAGGACCCGGTCGAGCGCCGCAACGACAGCCTGCTGGACCTGGTGCCCGTCGACGGCAACCGCCCGTACGACATGCGCAAGGTGATCGAGGAGATCGTCGACCACGGCGAGTTCCTGGAGGTCCACGAGCGCTGGGCCACCAACGTGCTCTGCGTGCTGGCCCGGGTCGACGGCCACGTCACCGGCATCATCGCCAACCAGCCGCAGTCGCTGGCCGGCGTGCTCGACATCAACGCCAGCGAGAAGGCCGCGCGCTTCGTCCAGATGTGCGACGCCTTCAACATCCCGCTGGTCACCCTGCTGGACGTGCCCGGCTTCCTGCCCGGCGTCGACCAGGAGCACGGCGGCATCATCCGGCACGGCGCCAAGCTGCTGTACGCCTACTGCAACGCCACCGTGCCGCGCATCTCGCTGATCCTGCGCAAGGCCTACGGCGGCGCCTACATCGTCATGGACTCCCGCTCCATCGGTGCGGACCTGTCCTACGCCTGGCCGACCAACGAGATCGCGGTGATGGGCGCCGAGGGCGCCGCCAACGTCATCTTCCGCCGCGAGATCAACGGCGCCGACGACCCCGACGCCATGCGCGCCGAGAAGATCAAGGAATACAAGAGCGAGCTGATGCACCCGTACTACGCGGCCGAGCGCGGCCTCGTGGACGACGTCATCGACCCGGCGGAGACCCGCCAGGTGATCGCCTCCGCCCTGGCGATGCTCCGTACCAAGCACGCCGACCTGCCCAGCCGCAAGCACGGCAACCCGCCGATGTAGCAGCGGCACGGTTCGCAGCAGCAGGCCGTACCGAGCACACCACACACCACAGCAACCGGGGGAGAAACCAAGGACATGACCGCTTCCGCCGAACCCCTCGTCCGCATCGTCCGCGGCAGCCTCTCCGACGAGGAGCTCGCCGCCCTGACCGCCGTCCTGATGGCCCGCGCCGCCGTGGCGCAGCAGGCCGCGGCCGCCGCCCAGGTCGAGCCCATCGCCAACTGGCAGCGCCTGGAGCGCCGCCCGGCCTACTACTCGCCGGTGAGCTGGCAGCAGGCCGCCTGACGCCTCCGGGCCCCGGGCCCCGAGAGTCCGACCTCGACGGCCGGTCACCCCCATCGGGTGACCGGCCGTCGGGCTGCCCGGCCGTGCTCCGCCGGCCGCCGCGGCGCGGGCACCCGGGGCCCCCGGCGCCGTTCGTGCCCGTCCGACCGGGCGCGGAGCGGCTCGGTAGGATACCTACCGGACGGTTCACGCCCGTCGCCCCGTCGGCCCCCATAGGATCGGCCGCTGCCGAGGTACAGAACTTTCCAGGGAGGCTGCGATGGCCAGGCAGGCCCGCGCGCTGGCAACCCGCCAGGCGGTACTCCTCGCGGCGGCCGAGGTGTTCGACGAGCGGGGCTACGCCGCCGCCACGATGGCCGAGATCCTGGACCGGGCCGGTGTCACCAAGGGCGCGCTGTACTTCCACTTCCGCTCCAAGGAGGAGCTGGCGCTCGCCGTGATCGAGGGCCAGGGCGCCTGGATCGCCACCTGGGAGCCCTCCTCGGACAGCCCGGTGCAGACCCTGATCGACCTCGGGTACGCGTTCGCCCGCGCGCTCCAGGAGGACCCGCTGGTGCGCGGCAGCATCCGGCTGACGATCGAGCACGGCAGCTTCACCCAGCCGCAGATCGCCGCCTACCAGGGCTGGATGGACCTGGTGGGCGCACTGCTGGAGCGCGCCAGGGAGGCCGGGGACCTCCACCCGGGGGTCGACCTGGTGGCGGCCTCCGGGGTGATCACCGGCGCGGTGACCGGGATCCAGCTGAGCTCCCAGGTCCTGGCCGACCGGCAGGACCTGATCAAGCGGATGGCCGACCTGTGGACGCTGCTGCTCCCGGGCCTCGTCCAGCCGCACGCCCTGGCCCGGCTGAGCGTCGCCGAACGCCGCTGAGCGCCGCTGAGCGCCGCACCGCACGACTGGGCGCCGCCCGGGGCCGGCGGCCCAGCGCGCCCCGGTCGGACCCGACCGGCCCCGGTCAGACCCGGTAGCCCGGGCAGTCGTCCGGCCCCACCAGGGCCGGCAGGGCGGCCGCCCAGAGCTGCCGGACGGCCTCCGGGGCCGGTCGGCCGGGCTCCTCGGCGGCCAGCAGCACCTGGCCGGCCACCACCGCGGTGAGCAGTTCGGCGCAGGCCCGCCGGTCCGCCCCGGGGCGCAGCTCCCCGGCCCGTTCGGCGCGCTCCAGCAGCCGCTGGACGACGGCGGCGAGGCTGCGCCAGGCGGTGCCCGGTCCGGCGCAGCCGTCGGCCAGCCGCAGGCCCTGGCGGCCGAGCCGGACGCCGGCCCGGACCACCACGTCCTCGCGCAGCAACCGGGCCAGCTCGTGCGAGAAGTCGATCAGTGCCTGGACGGCCCGGTCCTCGGTGCGCAGGGCGCGCAGCGCGGCCGCGCCGATCTCCCGTCCGGCGGCGGCCCGCACACCGTCGGCGAGGGCCTGCTTGGAGACGAAGTGGAAGTAGAGGGCGCCCTTGCTCACCCCGGCCCGGCGACTGATGTCGACCAGGCTGGCGGCCTCGAACCCGGCCCCCGCGAAGGTGTCCGCGGCGGCGAGCAGCACGGCCCGCCTGGTCCGCCCCGCGCGTTCCTGCTTGACCACTGATCCCCCCGGACTCCGCCGGACGCGTTCCCCGCCCCACCCGGCCGCTGTCGGCGCGCCCTCGGTCGGAGGCGACGCCTCGCATGCGGAGGGCACTGGCCGAAACCGCATGGTTGGTATCTAATCTAGCGCCTGTGTCGACCCCGCCGTCCAGCGGGGACCACCCCCCGCCCAAGGTCTGCCGTCCCCAGTTCAGGCATTCCCGCAGACCAGAGGCCAGGTAGCGTGGTCGGTCCGGGTCTTGCGACGGGCCACCCCCGGCCGCAGAAGACAAACCGGGTGGTATGTATGTTTTGCTGTGGGGCGTCCGTGGCGGGCGCTCGACCGACACCCTGGAGCTGGGGCCAGTCATGCCATTGATCGTAGAGCCGGACGCCCACGGCCCGTACGCCCACCCCGGCACCGGCTACGGCACCCACTCCGGCACCGGCTACGACTTCCACGACCGGACCGTCTCCCGGCACCTGGTGCACCGCGCCTCGGTCTCCGAGGTGTTCCTCACCGGCTGGCAGGCCACCGGCCCGTACGACTTCCTGCTCGGCGCCCAGTGGCCCCGGCTGCACGGCTTCTACCGGCTGCCCGGGGACCGCTACCACGACCCGGTGCTGATGGCCGAGACCGTCCGGCAGGCCGGGCTGCTGATCGGCCACGCCGGCTTCGGGGTGCCGCGCGACCACCACTTCGTCATGGAGGAGCTCGGCTACGCGCTCGGCGAGGCCGGCCTGCCCGGTCTCGCGGTCACCGCCGACCCGGCCTCGCTGATGCTCACCGTCGGCTGCCAGGACGTCCGGATGCGGCACGGCCGGCTGGCCTCGCTGCGGGTGCACGCCGAGGTCACCCGGGACGGCCGGCGGATCGGCCACGGCGACGGCCAGCTGCGGGTGGTCACCCCCGCCTCGTACCGGCGGCTGCGCGGCCCCGGCCGCGGCGCCGCCACCCCGCCGCGCCCGCCGGAGCCCGCCGCGCCCGAGCTGGTCGGGCGGGCGCAGGCCGCGGACGTGGTGCTCAGCCCGACCCTTCGGCCGGACACCTGGCTGCTGCGCGCCGACGCCGGGCACCCGGTGCTGTTCGACCACGGGCTCGACCACGTGCCCGGGATGCTGGTGCTGGAGGCCGCCCGGCAGGCCGCCCAGCGGCTGCACCACCCCGAGCCGGTGGTGCCGGTCGAGCTGGTGACCGCCTTCGACCACTACATCGAGCTGGACCGGCCGTGCTTCGTCCGGGCCGTCCGCGAGCGGACACCGGACGGCCGCCGCACCCCCGTCCTGGTGCGACTGCTCCAGGACGGGCGGACGGCGGCCGAGTGCCGGCTGCTCACCGAGCCGGTCGACGGTCCGCGGGTGCCGGTCCGGCGGGACGCCTTCGAGGGCCGCCCCACCGCGACCGGCCTGCTGCCGCTGGCGAGTTGAGGCCCGGCGCGTCGGGGTCCGGTGCGAGGTCAGGCGGGCCGGGGGTCAGGCGGCCACCAGCGCGGACGGCCGCCGCCCGGCGTGCATCACGCTGAGGTTGGCCGCCAGCCGGACCGGGTCCTGGGCCAGCCAGAGCCGCAGCGCCGCGCCCAGGGCCGCGCTGGCCGACTCGATCCGGACCTCGGTGATCTGGGCGATCCGGGCCGCGCCGGGCACCAGCAGGTCGGCCAGTGCGGTCGGCAGCCAGACGGTCAGCGCGCACGGCGCGGGCGTCGCGAGGGCGCCCAGCAGCCGGTAGGCGTCCCCCGGCGCGCTGAGCGTGGGGATGATGTCCAGCAGAGCGTCGGCCACCACTTCGGACACGTCGCTCCGGTGTCCCTGGGCGAGCCGTCGGAGCAACATGCGCTCGGCGGCGGTGATTCGGACGGTCAGCATGACCTCGTCGCACTCCATTGCGCGATCTCCTCCTCGTTCCTCCCCGTACCGGCACGGACGGCCGGCACGTCGTACCCCTCTTGCACCTCGGCCCGGCGATCTCGTGCGGAAAGCCGGGCCGGTGGGTGCGTGCCTCCGGTCAGATCCCCGCGTACGAGTGCTTGCCGGTGACGAAGATGTTCACGCCGTAGTAGTTGAAGAGCCAGCAGGCGAAGGCGGCCAGCGCCAGGTAGGCGGCCTTGCGGCCCTTCCAGCCGGCCGTCGCGCGGGCGTGCAGGTAGCAGGCGTAGGCGACCCAGGTGATGAACGACCAGGTCTCCTTCGGGTCCCACTCCCAGTACTTGCCCCAGGCGGCCTCGGCCCAGATCGCGCCCGCGATGATGGTGAACGTCCACAGCGGGAAGACCAGGGCGTTGATCCGGTACGACAGCTTGTCGAAGGTGGACGCGGCGGGCAGCCGGCGCCAGATCGAGGGCGAGGTGCCCAGCGGGCCGGTGGTCAGGCCGGCCGCCATCCGCTTGTCGAACGAGTCCTTGCCCAGGTAGAGCAGCGTGGCGATGAACGCCGCGTAGAAGGCGCCGCCGCACAGGATCGCGGTGGAGACGTGGATCGCCAGCCAGTACGAGTGCAGCGCCGGGACGAGCTGCTCGGAGTCGGTGTACAGCACCTGGGTGGCGATGCCGAGGGTCAGCAGCGCCGCGACGGTGACCGGCAGGCCGAGCCAGCGCACGTTCTTCCGGGCGGCCAGCAGCACCAGGTAGGCGGCCGTCATCGCGAAGGCGAAGGCGCAGGAGAACTCGTACATGTTGCCCCACGGCCAGCGGGACACCGAGAGGCCGCGGGCGACGATGCCGCCGCCGTGCAGCAGCAGCCCGAGGACGGTCAGCGAGACCGCGATCCGGCCGGCCAGGTCGGCCTTCTCGCTGGTGCCGGCCGCGCCCGGGCCGTCCACCTCGTCCTCGCCGCGCCCGCCGGTGACCACCGTCGCACCCTCGCCCGCCAGGACGGTGCGGGTCAGCGTGGTGGTGCCGCCCTTCGCCCCGGCCACGGTGACGGTGACCTTCTTGGCGGCCTTGGGCTCCGCCGCGGCGACGGTCTCGGCCAGGTTGCCGGACTGCTCCTTGGAGCGGACGGCGACCGCGCCCTTGCTACCGAACGTCCACTCGAACATGTGGGCGAACATGGCGATCGTGTAGACCGCCATCGCCGAATAGATCAGCTTGTTGGAGAGGTCGGCCAGCTGTGGGTCGACTCCCGAGGCGAGGTGCACCGTCTACTCCTTGGAGTTCTGGTCGGCAGGGGCTGTGGGGTCTTCTGCTGCGGGGTCTTCCGGCGCTTCGTCGGCTTCCTGGTCCTCCTCCGACGCCGGGGCGTCGTCCTGGAGGTCCACCGCGAGTTCGGCCAGCTCCTCGGCGATCTTCGCCGACTCGCTGCGGGCCAGGCCGGCCAGCTCCACCTGGGTGCCGCCGCCCGGCAGGGCCACCGCCCGCACCCAGATCCGGCGGCGCTGGATGAACAGCGAGCCGATCAGGCCGAGGATCGCCAGCACCGCGCCGGTCAGCGCGATCTCGTTGCCGGGGCGGTGCGAGACGTTGAAGCTCGCCCACTGCTTGTAGCCCTCGAAGGTGACGGTGCCGTAGCCGTCCGGCAGGGTCCAGCCCTGGCCGGGCTTGAGCAGGGCCTTGGCCGGCTGGCCGTCCTGCTGCAGCTGGGTGAGCTTGGAGGTGTTCAGCTGGTAGATGTTCTGCGGCAGGCCGGAGTCGGTGCCGAGGTCGCCGGCGAAGGCGTTCAGCACCAGCTCGGGGGCGGCGTCGCCGGGGAACAGCGAGACCGGGCCGGTGCCGGCGAAGCTCAGCGGGGCGGTCGGCAGGAAGAAGCCGGAGAAGCCCAGCTGGGTCTTGGTGCCGTCCGGGCCGACGCCGTAGTCGGAGGCCTTCACCACGCCGGTCGAGGTCAGGTTGGCGTCCTGCGGCAGGAACGGCACGACGTCGTGGTAAACCACGTCGCCCTTGCCGTTCTTCACGGTGATCACCGGGGCGTAGCCGTGGCCGATCAGGAAGACCTTGCTGCCGCCGATCTCCAGCGGGTGGTTGACCTCGATCGTGCCCTTCTTCACCTTCGACTCGTCGCTGCCCTCGTAGTACTCCACGTTCGCGGTGAACTGGCGGGCGGCGCCCATCTGGTCACCGGTGTTCTGGAACTTCGAGGTGAAGTTCTCGAGCTTGAGGTAGAAGGGGTCGAGGTCCTGGTTGTTGTAGAACCGGGTGCCGGTGAAGTCGTCGAGCTGGGTGATGGTGTTGGAGTAGCCCTGGCCCTCGACCATCAGCTTGCCGCCGGTGCCGGAGGCCAGGCTGGCCCAGGCGAAGCCGCCGAGCAGCGCGAACAGCGACAGGTGGAACAGCAGGTTGCCGACCTCGCGCAGGTAGCCCTTCTCGGCGGCCACCGAGCCGCCGGACAGGTTCGCCCGGAAGCCGCGCTTGCGCAGCAGCCGGTGGGCGGCCGCGTTCACCCGCTCCGGCTCCGCCCCGGTGCGCCAGACCGCGTACACCGGCATCCTGGTCAGGTTGCGCGGGGCGGCCGGGGGCTGGGAGCGCAGCACGCCGACGAACTGCCAGGTGCGCGGGATGATGCAGCCGGCCAGCGAGACGAACAGCAGGATGTAGATCGCGGAGAACCAGACCGAGCTGTAGACGTCGAACAGCTGGAGCTTCTCGTAGATCGGCGCGACCGCGGTGTGCTGCGCCTTCCAGGTCTGCACCTTGAACTGGTTCTGGCCGTTCTGCGGGATCAGCGAGCCCGGGATGGCGGCCAGCGACAGCAGGAACAGCAGGATCAGGGCGACCCGCATCGAGGTCAGTTGGCGCCACATCCAGCGCGCCCAGCCGAGCACCCCTATGCCGGTCGGTCCCTCGGACTCGACCGGCGCGGTGCTGAGCCGTTCGGCGGCGGCGTCGTCGTCCGGCGCCGGGGGCAGCTCGGTATCGGTCGTGGTCTTGCTCACGGTCAGATTCCGATCTGGGAGTCGGCGGTCCAGGACTGCAGTTCGCTCATCCAGGAATCCCAGATCCCGGTGACGAGCAGCAGACCGACCGCGACGAGCATGCCGCCACCGATCCGCATCACGAGCGGGTAGTGCCGCTTGACCCACCCGAAGGCGCCCAGCGCCCGGCGGAAGGCCAGCGCGGCCACGATGAACGGTACGCCGAGGCCCAGGCAGTAGAAGGTCATCAGCAGGGCCCCGCGCGCCGCGTCCGCCTGGTTCAGCGACAGCGTCTGGACGGCCGCCAGGGTCGGGCCGATGCAGGGCGTCCAGCCGACGCCGAACACCATGCCCAGCAGCGGCGCGCCGAGCAGGCCGACGGCCGGGCGGCGGTGCGAGCGCACCTCGCGCATGCTCAGGCCGGGCACCAGGCCCATGAAGGCCAGGCCCATCACCACGGTCAGCGAGCCGAGCACGATCGCGATGGCCCGCTTGTGCTCCTGCAGGGTGTTGCCGAACTGGCCGAACAGCGCCCCGCCGGAGACGAAGACCACCGTGAAGCCGAGGATGAACAGGGTCGCCCCGAGCAGCATCCGGCCGCGCTTGGCGCCGCGGGCGTCCGCGAGGTCGGCGGCGGAGAAGCCCGTCACGTACGACAGGTAGCCGGGCACCAGCGGCAGCACGCAGGGCGAGAAGAACGAGACCAGCCCGGCCGCGAGCGCGACCGGCGCGGCGGCGAGCAGCGCCCCGCTCTGGACCGTGGTGAAGGTGTCGGCCAGCGGGAGGGCGGCGGCGTTCAGCGGCCCACTCACTGCTGCTGCTCCGCGACCACCGGCTGGACGATCGACTCCAGCGCCTCCTGGGTCGTCCCGCCGACGGCGCGGGCGGCCAGCTTGCCGTCGCGGTCGACGACCAGGGTGGTCGGGATGGACTGCGGGTTGAGGCTGCCCTTGGGGAACTTGAGCAGCTGGGTGCCGGCCGGGTCGAAGATGCTCGGGAAGGAGACGCCCTGCTCCTGCTCGAAGCGGACGGCGTTGGTCTTGTCGGTGTCCCGGGTGTTGATGCCCAGGAACTGGACGCCCTTGTCCTTGTACTCGTCCGCGACGGCCTGGAGGTTCTTCGCCTCGGCCCGGCACGGACCGCACCAGGAGCCCCAGACGTTCAGCACCACGACCTTGCCGCGGTAGTCGGAGAGCTTGACCTGGTTGCCCTCCAGGGTCTCCCCGGAGATGTCCGGCGCGTCCCCGCGCTTGCCGGTGTCCGCCTTGGACAGGTTGGTCCCCTTGACGGTCACGAACCCGACCTGCCCCTCGCTGCTGCTCGACGAGCCCGAGGAGGAACAGCCGGTGAGGACGAGCGCAGCGGCGGCGACTGTGGCGGCGGCTGCGGCGACACGGGGACGGGGGCGCGTCATGGCAGACATGTGAAAAGTTTCGCATGGAGTTCCGGGCGGGTTCGCCGGGGTCCTACCTTGCGCGTCGCACACCCTCTGACCTGCGAAGACTTCGGGCCACCCGACTTTCGTCAGGTGACCCGAAGTCATACTTACGCACCGCTTACGGGCCTCAGGCGCCGAAGCTCCTGCCCACCGGCTTGTCGCCCTTGCGGCCCTTGCCGACCAGGTGCGCCGGCAGCAGGTCACGGGCCGGCTCGCGGTACCCGACCGAGACGATGCTGTCGCCTTCGAAGGTGAAGCTGGTCAGCGAGGCCAGCGAGCACTGCCGGTTGCGCGGGTCGTGCCAGAGCCGGCGGCGCTCCACGAAGGAGCGGAGGATCCAGACCGGCAGCTGGTGGCTGACGCAGACCGCCTCGTGCCCGCGGGCCGCGTCCCGGGCGGCGCCGAGCGCGCCCATCATCCGCACCACCTGGTCGAGGTACGGCTCGCCCCAGGAGGGCTTGAACGGGTTGGTCAGGTACTTCCAGTAGCCCGGGTTGCGCAGCGAGCCGTCGCCGACGCCGAAGGTCTTGCCCTCGAAGACGTTCTCCGCCTCGATCAGCCGCGGGTCCACCGCGACCTCCAGGCCGTGCGCCTTGGCGATCGGCTCGGCGGTCTCCTGGGCCCGCTCCAGCGGGGAGGCCACCACGTGGGCGATGTCCCGCCCGGCGAGGTCCTCGGCGACCCGGTCGGCCATCTGGCGGCCCAGCTCGGACAGGTGGTAGCCCGGCAGGCGGCCGTACAGCACGCCCTCCGGGTTGTGCACCTCACCGTGGCGCATCACGTGGACGACGGTGATCTCTTTGGCGCTCACTTCTCAACTGCTCCTGTGGTCGGGAGGGGGCTCAGGCCGTGGCGGCGGCAGCGGCGCGGGCCGCGGCCGGCAGCGCGGCGGCGATCCGCTCGATCGCCCGGGCGTCGTGGGTCGCCGAGACGAACCAGGACTCGAAGGCGGACGGCGGCAGGTAGACGCCCTCGGCCAGCATCGCGTGGAAGAAGGCGGTGTAGCGGAACGCCTCCTGGGTCTTCGCCTGGTCGTAGTTCGTGACCTGCGCCTCGGTGAAGAACACCGAGAACATGTTCCCGGCGGTCTGCAGCCGGTGCGCCACGCCCTCCTTGGTGAGCGCCTCGGAGACCAGGCCGGAGATCTCGGCGGAGACCTCGTCCACCGTCGCGTACACCTCGTCGGTGCAGCCGCGCAGCTGGGCCAGGCCGGCCGCGGTGGCGACCGGGTTCCCGGACAGGGTGCCCGCCTGGTAGACCGGGCCGGCCGGGGCCAGGTGGGCCATCACGTCGGCCCGGCCGCCGAAGGCCGCGGCCGGGAAGCCGCCGCCCATGACCTTGCCGAAGGTCAGCAGGTCCGGCGCCCAGCCCTCGTGCGCCGCCTCCAGGCCGTACCAGCCGGCCTTGGAGACGCGGAAGCCGGTCATCACCTCGTCGGAGACGAACAGCGCGCCGTTGTCCCGGCAGAGCCGGGCCAGGCCGGCGTTGAAGCCGGGCAGCGGCGGGACGACGCCCATGTTGCCGGGCGAGGCCTCGGTGATCACGCAGGCGATCTCGCCCGGGTGGGCGGCGAAGGCCTGCTCGACGGCGGCCAGGTCGTTGTACGGCAGCACGATGGTGTCGCCGGCCTGGGCGCCGGTGACGCCCGGGGTGTCCGGCAGGCCGAAGGTGGCCACGCCGGAACCGGCGGCGGCCAGCAGCGCGTCCACGTGACCGTGGTAGCAGCCGGCGAACTTGACCACCTTCGCCCGGCCGGTGAAGCCGCGGGCGAGCCGGATCGCGGACATGGTGGCCTCGGTGCCGGAGGAGACCAGGCGGACCTGCTCGACCGGGGCCACCCGGGAGACGATCTCCTCGGCCAGCTCGACCTCGCCCTGACCGGGCGTGCCGAAGGAGGTGCCGCGGGAGACCGCCCGCTGGACGGCCTCGATCACGGCCGGGTTCGCGTGGCCGAGGATCATCGGACCCCACGAGCACACCAGGTCGACGTACTCGCGGCCGTCGGCGTCGGTGAGGTAGGGGCCGGTGCCGGACACCATGAAGCGCGGTGTGCCGCCGACCGCGCGGAAGGCGCGCACCGGGGAGTTGACGCCGCCGGGCGTGACCACGGAGGCGCGATCGAACAGCGACTGGGACTGGGGGGCTTCGTAGGGGTAGCTCACGGGAGACATGGTCTCAAATCGTGTCCTTGGGCTCTGCATGTCCGGCCCGATCATCTGGAACGATGATCCGGGCACCGTTGTCTGTACGGTTGTCCCTGACGGTCGCCCGTGGCGGTGGTGTACGGGCGGGGCCGCTGGTTGTTCCGTCACACGGACCAGTCAGACTGTGTGCACAGAGTGCGCGAGCGCTCCGGTTGTGTACAGGGGTGTGGAGAGGACTGCTGTGTGCCGCTGGTGGGTACGGCCCGCGAGTAGGCACGGCGGCGAATGACGGTAAGGAGCACGGCCGGCGGGACGCCGGACGTGCGGGGGTCTGTCGATTCCGGCGAGTTCCGGTGAGGATGGTCCGAGTGTCCGAGGCGCAGGACGGGTTCGACGAGGCAGCGGGTGGCCCCCGCAGGCCCGCCGAGACCGCACGCGGGGGTACGGGAGCGGGTACGGGTCGTGGTCGTCGCGGCGGCGAGAGGCGGGGTGAGGGACACGTGGGGGTGACGTACAAGTACTTCGGCGCACCGGACCGCGCCACCGCCGCCAGAGTCCCCACCGCCCTCGGCCCGGGCGGGCTGGGCCTGGACGCCGGCGAACTCGGCGCGCTGGGGCGGCTCGGCGACCTGATGGAGACCAGCGGCTCCCCCACCGGCCACCTCTCCACCAAGATCAAGCCGGAGACCATGAGCGCCATGGTCCTCACCGGCATCCAGGGCGTCCCGCTGCACCAGGTGCCGCCGCTGGAACTCGTCGTGCTGCACCCCGACTACGCGGTCGTCCAACTCCCGCACAACGTGGTCGAGCCGCTGCGCAAGGCGGACGAGACCGAACTCGGCGCGGCCGCCTTCATCTGGTCCACCGTCCCGGACCGCCGCGGACCGCGCGACGCCTTCGTGATCTACAGCATGCTGCACGAGTGGCAGGACTTCGCCAACCGGCTGCACGACGCCGGGCACCAGCTGTACTGCCTGGTCTGGCCCTGAGCGCACCGCGCCCGGCCCGCTGAACGCCGCTCGGGGCAAGGGTGGTTGACGGTCCGTCGATTCCCCCTGACCCGGGATCGGCTCCCCGGGCGGGTCAGCCGCGGGAGCGGCGGGCCCGTCGGACGGTGCGTTCGCTCTCGACCGGCTCCGCCAGGTGCCCGTCCACCAGCCGGGACAGGGCCGAGACGAAGACCTCCTGCTCGGGCCGCGGCAGCGCCTCCAGCACCTCCCGGTGGACCCGGTCGGCGATCGCGGTGCCCTGCTCGACGGCGCGTTCGCCCGCCTCGGTGACCGAGATGATCCGCGCCCGGCGGTCGGTGGCGGACGGGCGGCGCTCGGCCAGGCCCGCCTTCTCCAGCTCGTCGACGGTGACCACCATGGTGGTCTTGTCGAGGTCCGCCAGCTCGGCCAGCTGGATCTGGGTGCGCTCGGTCTCCTGCGCGTGGAACAGCACGCCGTACGCGCGCGGGGTGATCCCGAGCTCGGTGAAGGCGGCCGCCATCCGAGTCGCCAGCACGTGGCTCGCGTGGTCCAGCAGGCCGGAGATGTCGCGGATCTGGCGCACGGGCGGGGTCGTCGTCATACGTCCGAGATTAGCAACGGCCCGTCTGCTGCCGGATGATCCCGTAGCCAACCAACATCGGGGTTACGGGATACCCAACTCGAACAGCGCATAGCCCGCGTACCAGCCCGCCGCGATCACCGGCATCGCGAACAGCCCGACCAGCGAGGAGGTCCGCACCTTGCGCAGCGCCACCGCCAGGCCGATGCACAGCGGGAAGGCCGGCAGCAGGTAGCGGGAGATGTTGCCGAAGATCTGGTTGCTGCTCAGCGCCGTGAAGACGGTCAGCGCGGTGAAGACCCACAGCACCAGCGGCGGACGGGCCCGCGCCAGCAGCACCAGCAGGCCGGGCAGGGCGATCAGCAGGGCGATCGCGATCAGGTCCGGCACCGGATTGGACTGCCAGAAGTCCCAGTGGCCGGTGATCACGTCCATCACCGTGCGCACGGTGGAGGCGCCGAAGTCGAAGTAGCGGTTCCAGGCGCCGCGCTGGAGCTTGAAGTAGCCGCCCCAGTCGCCCATCCGCCAGCCCACCCAGGCGACGTAGCCGAACAGGCCCCACGGGGTGATCAGCATCGCGGTCAGCGGGCGGGCCACCCCGTCGGTGCGGCGCACCAGGGCGACCAGCGCGGCGATCGACACCGCCGCGATCAGCGCGGCCGCCGTCGGCCGGTTCAGGCCCGCGACCAGGGCCAGCAGCCCGGCCGCGAGCCAGCGGCGGGTCATCACGCAGTAGCAGGCCCAGGTGGACAGCGCGACGAACAGCGAGTCCGAGTAGACCGCCCACTCCACGCCCGAGCCCGGGAACAGGCCCCAGACCACCGCGGCGACCACACCGGCCCGGAACCCCGCGAGCCGCTCCGCGATCGCGAAGATCCCGGCCGCGGCGACCAGCGAGGCGAGCACCGAGACCGCTATCCCGGAGCCGTACGGGCCGAGGCCGGTGACCGCGCCGACCAGCCGCATCAGCCACGGGTAGAGCGGGAAGAAGGCGGAGGAGTTCTCGTAGTAGGTGGCCAGCGGGAACCCGTGCAGCTCGATCAGCTGCGGGTCGTAGCCGTTCTCGGCGATCCGCTGGTACCAGACGCCGTCCCAGGTGCCCAGCACGTCCCAGGAGTGGGCGCCGCCGCCCCGGCCGGGCTGCTTCTTCAAGTAGTCGCCGGTGTGCTCCAGCAGCATCAGGAACACGGTCAGGCCGATCGCCTTGACCACCGCGTACGCGCCCAGCGCGGGCGCGAAGCGGTCCACCAGCGCCATGAACCGGCCGGGCGTACGGTCCGCCCGCTCCTCGACCGGCTCCCCCGGCCCGGCCACCGGAGCGGCGCTGGACGGTTCGGTGCTGGACGACTCGGTGCTCGATGCCGTGCTCATCTGCTCTGGGTACTCCCCGCCCCGCTCATGGTGCGCGCGGCTCCGGCGCAACGACGTTCCGGAGAGCCTACGGCACACCCCCGCACCCCACCCCGCCCCCGCCCGCCCCGGAAAACCCGTGGCGCCCGGCCGCCGCCGCCCCCGACGATGCCCGCATGCCGCTCCAGCCGCCGAAGCACCGGATCCGGGCGCTCCACACCGCTGACACCCTCACCGTCTACCAGGCCTTCCCGCCGGCGATCGCCGAACCGGCGGCGGCCGAGGGGCGGTTCCCGGAGGCGTTCCAGCGGGACCGGATGACCTGGATCAAGCCCTCGTTCCTCTGGATGATGCACCGCAGCGACTGGGGCCGGAGCCCCGGCCAGGAGCGGGTGCTGGCCCTGGAGATCAGCCGCGAGGGCTTCGACTGGGCGCTGGAGCGGGCCGTGCTGAGCGGCTACACCGGGCGGGTGCACGCCTCGCAGGCGGCCTGGAAGCGGGAGCTGCGGCAGAGCCCGGTGCGGGTGCAGTGGGATCCGGAGCGCGGGCCGGACCTGCGGGCGCTGGAGTGGCGGACGATCCAGGTCGGGCTGCGCGGCGAGGCGGTGCGGCGCTACGCGGACGAGTGGATCCGGGGCATCACGGACGTCACGGCGCTGGCGGACCAGGTGCGGCGGGAGCGGGATGCCGCGCTGTTGCCGGTGGAGACGGCCTACCCGCTGGGTGCGGCCGCCGCCGCCCGGGTGGGGGCGGCGGCGGGCTGAGGTCGGCTGGGGTCAGCTGTGGAGGTAGACGATGCCGAGCTTGGTGAGCTGCCAGAGCTGGGTGGGGGCGCCGGTGTCGGTGGCGAGTTCGACGTAGGGGTTGCCCTTGGCGTCGAGGGTGGTGCCGGCCGCCAGGACCTTGGTCGGGTCCGCCGAGTCGGCGATCCGGTAGTTGCCGTTGCCGGCCGGTGTGAACACCCAGTGCTGGTTGGCGCCGCCGTTGCAGCCCCACTGCTGGATCCGGGTGCCGGGCGCGGTGGAGGCCGCGTTGGCGTCCAGGCACATGCCGCGGTTGCCGCTGAAGTCCAGCTCGTAGCTGCCGCCGGCCTTCGCCTCCAGGACGAAGGACTGGTTCAGTCCGCCGGTCGCCGGGTAGCTGATGGCGGCCCGGCCGTTGGTGGAGTCGCCGTAGCTGCCGCCGCCGGTGAGGTCGAGGGCGTTGCCGGTGGCCGCGTTGGTGAGCTGGTACCAGGAGCCGTCCTCGGGGGTGTCACCGAAGGGCTTGCCGGGGGTGAGCGGCTGGATCGAGGTGGTGTTCTGCTGGTTGAGGGTGCAGTACGCCTCCGTCTGGTCCGGCTTGGCGAAGAACTGGCCGAGGCAGACGCCCTCGCCGCGGTAGCCGGCCACCCGCAGGTGGTACGACTGGCGGACCATGTTCATGCACAGCCCGGGGATGCCGATCTGCGAGTCGCAGCCGTTGCGGGCCCACTCGGAGAGGTTGATGACGTCCCCGTTGCTGTACTCGTACGGCGAACTCGTCCACTCCGCGCAGACCTCGTGCCCGAAGGCGACCCGCCGCTGGTCCAAGTACCGGACGCCGGGCACCTGCTCGGCCGCGCCGCGGAGCGCGTCGCTGAGCGTGGGGACCACCAGGTTGTGGCCCCAGGCGAGGTCCTCGGGGAAGGCCGGGCAGCCGTCGGCGATCTTGCCGAGGTAGTCGTTGCGCCGGATGTCCGGGGTGATCGGGTTGAAGTACGACTGGTAGACCAGCTGGTACGAGGAGTCGGCGTAGCCAGCCCGGCGCATGGTCTGCCGGATGTTCTGCAGCGCGGCGACCACCTTGGGCTGGACCGCCTTGGCCCGCCGGCGGATCTCGTCGCTGCCGATGGTGTCCCGGCAGCCCTGGTCCTTGGGGATCGGGAAGTACTGCGCGAGGCAGTGCATCATGATGCCGCTGAAGTCGAAGTCGTCGTTGGCGCCGATGGTGACGACGACCATCTTGACGTCGTAC
The DNA here is from genome assembly GCF_042755465.1 of Kitasatospora sp. NPDC059160. NCBI lineage: Bacteria > Bacillati > Actinomycetota > Actinomycetes > Kitasatosporales > Streptomycetaceae > Kitasatospora > Kitasatospora sp. NPDC059160. Next base: position 151,706 of record NZ_JBHZCN010000001.1, read on the forward strand.
TTGGCCGCCGTGTCGGCGAGTTTGACGTCCTGTTTGGGCTCGCCGAAGTCGCCGCTGCCACCGCCGGTGATCTTGGCCAGTTCGGGGTCGCTGACCAGGTCGCCGGTCTGGGCGCCGGAGCAGGCCAGGTCGATCGGGGTGACCCCGGGGATGTCGGTGGTGAAGATCTCCGACTTGGGGTGCCGGTGGCAGTAGTTGGTGGAGGTGTCGGTCTCCGGGAAGTAGCCGTCGTTGGTGTCGGTGCCGGCGCCCTCCCCGGAGATGGCGCTGTCGCCGAGGGCGACGATCGCGGCCGGGCGGGTGGGCGCCGGGGCGGGGGCCGGGGCGCTGTCGGCGAACGCGGCGGGGGCGCCGGCCAGGCCGAGGGTGGCGACGAGGACGCCGGTGGCGAGCAGTGCGGCGGACCGGGACGAGCCCGTTCGCGCCCGCCGCGCAGCGGGGGTGCGGAACCTGATCACACGCGACTCCTTGCGGGGGTGGGGGCCGCCCGGCCCGTGCTGCCGGGCGGTGCGGGGCAAGAGAGGTGCCGAAAAGGTGAGCAGGTCTCACATTCTAGGTACTGACAAGTAGTGCAACAAGGCTCGTGACAGCACCGGGAAACCGCCCCCGGAACGGCGGCGGCACGGGAGGGCACGAGCGGACCCGGAAGGACCCGGGAGAGCACGAAAAAAGAGCCGCCGTTCCGCGCCCCAGGAGGGAAGCACGGAACGGCGGCTCTCACCGGCCGAACCGGGGGTGGGTTCAGCCCACGTTGGCGCAGTGGTTGCCGAACGCCGGGTTCAGCAGACCCACGATGTCGACGCTGTTGCCGCACAGGTTGACGGGAACGTGCACCGGGATCTGGATCTGGTTGCCCGAGATGACGCCGGGGGAACCCGCAGCGACACCCTCGGCGCCGGAGCTGGCCATGGCGGTGCCGGCGCCGGCGGCCACGATGCCCACCACGGCCGCGCCGACGGCGGCGGTCTTCTTGATGCTCATGCGAGCCTCCTGACTGTTCATACAGAGATGCACGGGGAGTGCGACATCTAGAACGACACCCGTCCGGAGCGGTTGCGACGGTGCCCGCACTGTCACCCGTCTGGAGCAATCCGGCCGCCGACCGGCATTCGGGTGATCACCGGTCCGGACCGTTTCCCCTCGCGTGCTGCCTCGTTCTCCCTCACGAAGACGATCCACCAGGCCCTGCTCACACGAATCGAGTACCGCCCATGCGCAGCTCGCCCACGGCCACGTCGGCACCGCGGCCCACGGCGGGCCGGTCGACGTGGCGGGCCCCCCAGAACCCGGCGTTCGGCGACACCGCCTGAACGCCTGACCGGGAATTCCCGGTCGCACCTCTGTCCGGACCGTTCCCGGCCGTGCGGGAAATGTTCGCGAGGTACCGGAAGAACGCGGCGGCTGCGTCGACGCCCGAGCCACGGGCGCAACACGCCGGTGTGCGCCGCCGGAGTGACAAACACGGCAATCCCTGAACCGTTCGGGTGAGTATTCGTGCTCGCCCGTTTCCCGACATTCCCCTTGCGTCGGGCAGAAATCGGAGGAACAGACATGCGTAACCTCAAGAAGGCCGCCATCCTGTCGCTGGCCACCACCGGCCTGGTGCTCGGTGCCGCGGGCGGCGCGTTCGCCAGCTCGGGTGCCCAGGGTGTGGCCGCCGGCTCCCCCGGCGTGCTCTCCGGCAACCAGATCCAGGTGCCGATCCACATCCCGCTGAACGTCTGCGGCAACACCGTCAACGTGATCGGCCTGCTGAACCCGGCCTTCGGCAACTCCTGCGCCAACGTCGGCTGAACCCGCGGTCGCCGACCCGGCGACAGCTGATTCACCGAGCCCGTGCCGCGCCCCGCAGCGCCGGGGCGCGGCGCGCTCCACCCGTGTGTGATCGAGGAGATCAACCCCTATGCAGAACGTGAAGAAGGTCGCCGTCCTCTCCGCCGCCGCTGCCGGCCTGGTGATGGGCGCGGCGGGCTCCGCCGCCGCCAGCTCGGGCGCCGAGGGCGTGGCCGCCGGCTCCCCGGGTGTCGCCTCCGGCAACCAGATCCAGGTCCCGGTGCACATCCCGATCAACCTGTGCGGCAACTCCATCGACGTGATCGGCCTGCTGAACCCGGCCTTCGGCAACAGCTGCGCCAACGTCGAGATGCACCCGCAGCCCGCGGACGACTGCTGATCCCCGATCGGCACGCGTTTCGGCCGTCCTGCCCCCCGACCAGCCGGCCGGGGGGCAGTTCGGTTTCTCCGGACGGGACGTCCGGATGCTCAGGGCCCCTCCCTCGGGTTCCGCCGGGCCGGGCCGCACTCCACCGAAGGGTGAACCGCATGGTTTCGAAGAAGAGCGGGGCCGGGCTGGCCGCCGCCGTGGGCGCCGTGGTGCTGCTCGGCGCGGGTTCGGCGCAGGCCGCTCCCGCCGCCGGGCAGGAGCCCGCCGCGGGCCCGGCCACGCTGGCGAAGACCGACGTCGGGCAGGCGCTGAACGGGACGACGGCCGGCCTCGGCTACGGCGTCGCGCCGATCAAGAGCCTGCGCCTGGACCCGTGGGCCAACTCCTCGGCCGACGTGCTCAACAACGGGGCGACCGTCCGGCCGGACCAGGGCCTGGCCCCGGTGGGCACCGGCACGCTGACCGGACCGCTGAGCGCGGGCGGCGGGGTCAAGGACCTCCCGCTGGTGGGCGGGCTCTCCGGCGTCCTGCCGGGCTGACCGCGGACGCGCCGGAGCCCGGCACCCCTCCTGGTGGCCAGGGGTGCCGGGCTCCGGCGCGTCGGGCGGCAGCCCGGAGCCGGGCTCAGTGCCGGGCGCAGTGCCGGGCTCGGAGCCAGGCTCGGAGCTGGGCTCAGAGCTGGGTGAGGTCGGCCAGGCCGCTCTGCTGGACGAGGCCGGTGACGGTCGAGGTCGCCGTGCCGGTCGCGTCGGTCTGCCCCAGGACGCCGGTGGCGGTGGCGGTGGTGGTGTTGGCCAGGTCGTTCGCCTCGTCGGTGACGGAGAGCCGGCTCTCGTCGCCGCCCAGGCTCGCGGTGGCCCCGGGGACGGTCTGCACGGCGCCGGGCACCAGGTGCGGGTCCACCTCGTCCACCCGGAGCCGGCCGTCGGCCAGCTGGCCGGTGCCGTCGTGCACCAGGGAGAGCGGCTTGCCCACGTCCAGGCCGGGGGTCTTGGCCTGGAGCGGCGCGGCCGGGGCCTCCAGCAGCACCTCACCGAGGTCGGCACCCTGGTCGACCAGCGGCAGCGGCAGCTGGGCCTTGGCGCTCGGGCCGACCTTGCCGGTGGCCAGCTGGGGCACCAGGTGGTCCGGGAGCAGCCCGTTGTCGGTGGTCCGGCCGGCCACCGGCGGCATGAGCAGGGAGGTGGGGATGCCGGCCGTGACGTGGCTGCCGAGCGGGGTGAGCGGTACGTCCGCCGGGACCTGCTGGGTGGCCAGCTTGTCCTCCAGGGCTCCGACCTGGTCGGGGCTGACCGGGGCGGCGGAGGCCGCTCCCTGGGAGGCGAGCACGCCCGCACCGACCGCCAACAGCATCGCGCCGGCCCGCTTGGAGAACTTCATGCTTTTCACCGTTCCTTCGGGGAGGGCTGCGGGGCCGCAGCCGGAAAGCAATCTGCGCAACGAGTGACCAGGAGTTCGGATTGCGGGCGTTAACCGATTCGGCGTAATAATCCGACCGGAAACCACCCTCGGACGCGCCTCCCGGACTCTTTTCAAAAATCCCCGTAACCTTCCGTGCCGTCATTCTTTGATCTGGACGTCAGTGACTGCAGACCGGGTCTGAGCGTCCGACGCGTTGCTACGCACGGAAACCGAAAGCATTTCAGAGAGGGATCTCCCCATGATCCAGAAGTCCTTCGCCGCCGCCGGCCTGGCCGTCGCCGCGCTCGCCGGCGCCGCCGCTCCCGCTTCGGCCATCGGTGACGCGGACGGCTCGGCCGCCTCCATCGAGGGCAACGGCGGCACCAACTTCACCGGGACGGTCGGGAACAACAGCCCGAACTTCCACTTCCTGGACAACGCGAACGTCTGCCTCCCCGAGATCCACAACATCGCCGTCGGCGTTCTCGGTGTGGCCGTCCCGGTCGAGGTCCCGATCGCCAACAGCGGTGGCAAGCAGTACTGCACCCAGGGCCAGGGCACCCAGAGCCACGGCGACGCGGGCGTGTCCCACCTGGTCGGCTGACGTTCCCCCAGCCCACCTCCGCACCACCCCCTGAACCACCCTCGAATCGCTCCCCGATTCACCCTTGAGAGGAAAACCGGAAATGATCAAGAAGTCCCTCGCCGCCGCCGGCCTGGCCGCCGCCGCCATCGCGATGTCCGCCGGCTCGGCTTCCGCCATCGTCGACTCGGACGGCGCCGCCACCTCCGTCCAGGGCAACGGCGGCACCAACCAGACCGGCACCCACGGCAACGGCAGCCCGAACTTCCACACCCTGGACAACGCGAACATCTGCCTGCCGGAGGTCCACAACATCGCCGTCGCCGTCGTCGGCGTCGCGGTTCCGGTCGAGGTGCCCGTCCTGAACAGCACCCCGAAGCAGATCTGCAACGTCGGCCAGAACACCCAGTCCTCGGGCGACGCGGGTGTCTCGCACCTGATCGGCTGATCAAGGGGCACGGCACGGACGGAGGGCCCGGGGAGGAGAAGCTCCCCGGGCCCTCCGGGCTTGGCAGACAAGAGTCACAGCACCAGTCAGAGGACGGGCGCCCCGGGCGCCCCCACAGAGAGGGCAGATCCATGAAGAGCACGCTGGCCAAGGCCGCCCTGACCGCCACCGCCGCGCTCGCGCTCGCCGGTGCCGCCACCCCGGCGTTCGCCCACGTCGGCCTGGTGGGCGGCGGCGGCATCGTCGCCTCCGGTGACCACCCGTTCGTGGCCGGTGGGGGCTTCGGCGTCGGCCACACCACCGACGTCGTCGCCGGCGGCTTCGCCGAGGGTGCCGCCACCTCGACCGACCTGATCGGCGGCGGTGGGGGCTTCGCGCACATCAAGGGCTGGAAGTAGCAACGAGGAAGGCCGGGCCGCTCCCCGCGGGGGAGCGGCGCGGCGGAATGCGGTGGAGGTAGGTAAGCAGCAGTAGGAGCGCGGCGGCGACGACCGCCCCGTAATTGTATAAGATCTCCACGCCCGCACCCGGGATAAGAGACCGAGTCTCCAGGATGGTGCGCTCCCGCTCGATCCATCCGTTGGCGGCGGCGGCCTCCACCATCGAGTACTCGCCGGAGATCTGGTACGCGGCCACCGGCACCGGCGAGGCGTCGGCGACCTGCCGCAGGACGTCCAGGTACAGCATCGCGGGCTTGACCATCACCAGGTCCGCACCCTCGGCGAGGTCCAACTCCAGCTCGCGCAGCGCCTCGCGGGCGTTCGCCGGGTCCTGCTGGTAGCTCTTGCGGTCGCCCTTGAGCGATGAGTTGACGGCCTCGCGGAACGGCCCGTACAGCGCGGAGGCGTACTTGGCGGTGTAGGCGAGGACGCTGACGTCCTGGTACCCGGCCGCGTCCAACGCCCGCCGGACGACGCCGATCTGACCGTCCATCATCCCCGACGGGCCGACCATGTGGACGCCGGCCTCGGCCTGGACCACGGCCATCTCGGCGTAGCGCGCCAGGGTCGCGTCGTTGTCCACGCTGCCGTCCTCGGCCAGCACGCCGCAGTGGCCGTGGTCGGTGAACTCGTCCAGGCAGAGGTCGGACATGACCACCAGCCGGTCGCCGACCTCGGCGACCACGTCGCTGATGGCCCGCTGGAGGATCCCGTCCGGATTGGTGCCCTCGGAGCCGACGGCGTCCTTCACCTCGGGCAGGCCGAACAGCATGATGCCGCCGACTCCCGCCTCGGCGGCCTCCACCGCGGCCTTGCGCAGGCTGTCCCGGGTGTGCTGGACCACGCCGGGCATCGCGGCGATCGGCTTGGGCTCGCTGATGCCCTCGCTGACGAAGGCGGGCAGGATCAGCTCCGCCGGGTGCAGCCGGGTCTCGGCGACCAGTCGGCGCATCGCCGGGCTCTGCCGCAGTCGACGGGGGCGAACGTACGGGAATTCAGCGGACACGGCTTCTCTCTCCGAACGGTTGTGCAGTGCTGGGGGCGACGAACCGCCGCCCCCAGCACCATAGTTGAGGGATCTCAGCGGGCCTTGCGGCGGGATCCCGGACGGCGCTCGCTGGGCCGGTAGACCGGCTCGCCCGCGGCCGTCGCGGTGTCCCGGCGCTTGGCGCCGAAGTCTGCCAGCGCCTGGGCCAGCGCGGCCGCCGACGGCGCCGGGGCCATCACGTCGACCCGCAGGCCGTGCTCCTCGGCGGTCTTCGCGGTGGCCGGGCCGATGCAGGCGATGACCGTGACGTTGTGCGGCTTGCCGGCGATGCCGACCAGGTTCCGGACGGTCGAGGACGAGGTGAACAGCACCGCGTCGAAACCGCCGCCCTTGATCGCCTCGCGGGTCTCGGCCGGCGGCGGCGAGGCGCGCACCGTCCGGTACGCCGTCACGTCGTCGACCTCCCAGCCGAGCTCGACCAGGCCGGCCACCAGGGTCTCGGTGGCGATGTCGGCGCGCGGCAGCAGCACCCGGTCGATCGGGTCGAAGACCGGGTCGTACGGCGGCCAGTCCTCCAGCAGCCCGGCCGCGGACTGCTCCCCGGAGGGCACCAGGTCCGGCTTCACGCCGAAGTCCACCAGGGCCTGGGCGGTGGTCTCGCCGACCGCCGCGACCTTGATCCCGGCGAACGCGCGGGCGTCCAGGCCGTACTCCTCGAACTTCTCCCGGACGGCGCGGACGGCGTTCACCGAGGTGAAGGCGATCCACTCGTAGCGTCCGGTGACCAGGCCCTTGATGGCCCGCTCCATCTGCTGCGGGGTGCGCGGCGGCTCGACCGCGATGGTCGGCACCTCCTGCGGCACCGCGCCGTACGAGCGCAGCTGCTCGGACAGGCCGTGGGCCTGCTCCTTGGTGCGCGGCACCAGGACGTTCCAGCCGAACAGCGGCTTGGTCTCGAACCACGAGTGCGAGGCCCGGTGGGCGACCTGCTCACCCACCACGGCTATCACCGAGGTCGCCGGGTCCACCGGGGCGGAGACCGGCGAGGGCAGCACCCGGGCGATCTTGAGGTCGGCCGCGATGGTGGCCAGCGTGGAGGTGAAGGTCCGCTGGCGGGTGGTGGTGCCGGACAGCGTGGCGCTCAGCGCCGAGTCCGGCTTGCGGCCGTTGGAGACCAGCGCGCCCGCGGTGGCCGGCAGCTGGCCCAGGGTGGTGCGGACCACCAGGGTGGTCTCCGGCGCGCCCAGGTCGACCGGGGCGCCGGACAGCAGCTGGCCGCCGTCCACGAAGCGGACGTCGGTGCCGGCCGCGCCGCGCAGCGGGACGCCCGCGTACGCCGGGACGCCGACCGACTGGGCGACGCCCGGGATCACCTCGAAGGGGATCCCGTCGCCCGCGCAGCTGAGCATCTCCTCGGCGGCGCAACCGTCCAGGCCCGGGTCGCCGTCGACGGTGCGGACCACGTGCTTGCCGGCCCGGACGGCCTCGGCGACCAGCTTGGCCAGGTCGAAGTCGGCGCCCTCGGCGGCCGGGGCGTGCACCTGCACGCCGGCCGGACAGTGGGTGCGCACGGCGGCCGCGGTCAGCGGGTCGGCGACCAGGACGTCGGCCGAGGACAGCACCTCGACCGCGCGCAGGGTCAGCAGCCCCGGGTCCCCGGGACCGGCCCCCAGGAAGGTGCACCGTCCGGTGGGCTGGCCGGCCGGGAAGAGGGCGTCGGTGGCGGCGGTGGGGCTCATGCGCCCACCTCGCTGCGCTCGGCGGTCTCTTCGCGAAACGCGCAGCTCTTCATGATTCGCTCGCTTCGCTCGCTCATCGGGCTCGCTCCCCCATCAGGGTGGCCGCGCCCGCGTCGAGCAGCCGGGCGGCCAGGGCGTGGCCGAGGGCCCGCGCCTGCTGCTCGGCGGTCTCGTCGAGGACGATCGGACCGTTGGCGGACATCTTCAGCAGGGCGGTGCCGTCGGGATCGCCGACCACCCCGTCCAGCTGCAGTTCGTTCTCCCGGCCCCAGGTGGCCAGTGCGGCCACCGGGGCCGAGCAGCCGGCCTCCAGGGTGGCCAGCAGGGCGCGCTCGGCGGCCACGGCGACCCGGGTGGGGGCGTGGTCCAGCGCGGCGAGCGCGGCGGTCAGGTCCGTGTCGGCGGCGGCGCACTCGATTGCGAGCGCGCCCTGGCCGGGGGCCGGGATCATCAGCTCGGGGTCGAGGTGCTGGGAGATCTCGGCGCTGCGGCCGAGCCGGTTGAGGCCGGCCGTGGCCAGCACCACGGCGTCCAGCTCGCCGGCGCTCACGTAGCCGATCCGGGTGTCCACGTTGCCGCGGATCGCCACGGTCTCCAGCTGGGCGCCGCAGGCCCGGGCCCAGGCGTTCAGCTGGGCCATCCGGCGCGGCGAGCCGGTGCCGATCCGGGCCGGGCGACCGGCCCCGGCCAGCTTCTCCACCAGCTCGTCCAGGGCCAGGCCCTCGGCCGCGACCAGGGCGTCCCGGACGTCCTCGCGGGCGGGGACGGCGGCCAGCGCCAGGCCCTCGGGCGCGGCGGTGGGCAGGTCCTTGAGCGAGTGCACGGCGAAGTCGATCCGGCCCTCCAGCAGGGCGTCCCGCAGGGCGGAGACGAACACGCCGGTGCCGCCGATCTGGGCGAGCGCCTCGCGCGAGGTGTCGCCGTAGGTGGTGATCTCGACCAGCTCGACGGGGCGGCCGGTGAGCCTGGTCACCTCGCGGGCGACCATGCCCGACTGGGCCATGGCGAGCGCGCTGCGCCGGGTGCCGAGCCGCAGGGCGGCGGCCGGAGCCTGCTCGGTGAGCGGTTGACCATTCATGAGGTGATCGTCCCGGTGGTACTCGTGGGATGGCTGACGGTTCATCTGGTGCTCCCGGCCGAAGGCTGGGGGCGGCCGCCGACGGGTGTGCCCGAAACGGCGTGCACGGCCGCCGGGTCGAGGTCGAACAGCTCGCGCAGGGCGTCCGCGTAGGACGCGCCGCCGGGCTCGGCGGCCAGCTGCTTCACCCGGACGGTCGGGGCGTGCAGCAGCTTGTCGACGACGCGGCGGACGGTCTGGGTGATCTCGGCGCGGGAGCGCTCGTCCAGGTCGGGCAGCCGGGAGTCCAGCCGGCCCAGCTCGGCGGCGACCACGTCGGAGGCCATCGCCCGCAGCGCGACCACGGTCGGCGCGATCCGGGCGGCCCGCTGGGCGGCGCCGAAGGCCGTCACCTCGTCGGAGACGATCCGGGTGACCTCGTCGACGTCGCCGGCGCCGGGGCTGGCGGCGTGCGCGTGGGAGAGGCTCTCCAGGTCGACCAGCAGGGCGCCGTCCAGCTCGTGCACGGCGTGGTCGACGTCGCGCGGCATGGCGAGGTCGAGCAGCGCCAGCGGCTCGGGGGCGGTGCGCACGGCGACCGCGGCGGCGACGTCCTCGGCCCGGACCACCACGCCGGCCGCGCCGGTGCAGGAGATCACCAGGTCGACGTCGGCCAGCGCCTGCGGCACCTTGGCGAGGTCCAGGGTGCGGGCCACGTCCGGGCCGAGGATCTCCACCAGGCGCTCGGCGCGGGCCGGCGTGCGGTTGGCGATCAGCAGGTCGGTGACCCCGGAGCGGACCAGGGTGGCGGCGGCCAGCGAGCTCATCGAGCCGGCCCCGACCACCAGCGCGCGCTTGCCGGCGATCTCGCCCGCGCCCGCGGCGACCTGCTCCAGGCCGAAGGTGACCAGCGACTGGCCGGCCTTGTCGATCCCGGTCTCGCTGTGCGCCCGCTTGCCGACCCGCAGGGCCTGCTGGAACAGCTCGTTCAGGCCGCGCCCGGCGGTGTGCTCGTCCTGGGCCTTGGCCAGCGCGTCGCGCAGCTGGCCGAGGATCTGGCCCTCGCCGACCACCATCGAGTCCAGGCCGCAGGCCACCGAGAAGAGGTGGTGGACGGCGCGGTCCTCGTAGTGGACGTAGAGGTGGGAGGTCAGCTCCTCCAGGTCCACCCCGCTGTGGTGGGCCAGCAGCAGCGACAGCTCGGCGACGCCGCCGTGGAACTTGTCCACGTCCGCGTACAGCTCGATCCGGTTGCAGGTGTTGAGCAGGGCGGCCTCGGCGACGGTCGAGGACGCGGCCGCGTCGTGCAGCAGCCGGGTCGGGACCTCACCGGTCAGCGCGGCACGCTCCAGCACGCCGACCGGTGCCGTCCGGTGGCTCAGTCCGACGACGAGAAGACTCATGCCCGCCCCCCACAGCTCTCGGTGTTCACGCGGGCATCACCGCGGACAGCTCGCCCTCGCCGCCCTTGGCGGGCTTGCCCTTGGCCGACGGCTCGGCCGGCTCCTTGGCCGCCGGCTCGGCGCCGGTGCGGCCCTTGCCGCTGCCGCCGGCCGCCCGGCGCAGCTTGGCCGCGGCCGCGCGGACCGGGCCGGGGGCGCGGTCCAGCACCGACTCGGTGCGGTCGGGCTCCTCGCCGGCCTTGCGCTGCTCGTGGAAGGCGAGGATCTGCAGCTCGATGGAGAGGTCCACCTTGCGCACGTCCACGCCGTCCGGGACGGTCAGCACGGTCGGGGCGAAGTTCAGGATGCTGGTGACGCCCGCCTCGACCAGTCGGTCGCAGACCTGCTGGGCGGCGCCGGGCGGGGTGGTGATCACACCGATCGAGACGTGCTGGCTCTCGACGATCGACTCCAGCTCGTCCATGTGGCGCACCGGCAGTCCGGCCGCGGTGGAACCGACCACGTTCGCGTCGGCGTCCAACAGGGCGGCGACCCGGAAGCCGCGGGAGGCGAAACCGCCGTAGTTGGCGAGGGCGTGGCCGAGGTTCCCGATGCCGACGATGACGACCGGCCAGTCCTGGGTCAGGCCGAGCTCGCGGGAGATCTGGTAGACGAGGTACTCGACGTCGTAGCCGACGCCCCGGGTGCCGTAGGAGCCGAGGTAGGAGAAGTCCTTGCGCAGCTTGGCCGAGTTCACACCGGCGGCGGCGGCCAGTTCCTCGGAGGACACGGTCGGCACCGAACGCTCGGAGAGCGCGGTGAGGGCCCGCAGGTAGAGGGGGAGGCGGGCGACGGTCGCCTCCGGGATGCCCCGGGCGCGCGCGGGTCGGCGCGCGGCGCCCTGGTCGGGCGTCTGCGAACTGCTCTGTGGTGATCGGCCGATTGCCACGGTGCTCCTGTGGGTGAAGCTGGGCTTTGGCAGCCAGGCTAAGCGTTTGTGAACGTGTGCACAAAGATGGTGTCCGATTTGTCCCGGCACAGTGACACGCATCACGCCGATGAGCTCATAGCACCGGCCTGTGTCAGGACCACTTCCGGGGCTCGGGCGCCGGGCAGCCAGGGGCCGTACGGCGCCTCCCGGCGCAGCAGTGGCACCGTACCGCCGGACGGCCGGGAACGGGCCCGCCCCAGCCGTGGCCAGGACACCCGGGCGGCCTCGCGCAGCGGCCCGGTCCAGTCGTCCGGCGGGCAGGACGGGACGCCCGCGCAGTGCCGCAGCAGCTCCGCCGTCACCCGGGCGTCGCCCAGCGCGGTGTGCGCCGGGAACCAGCCCAGACCGGCCGCCTCCGCGCAGGCCGCCAGGCCCTGGCCGCGGGCCTGCGGCAGGTGGGCGCCGGCCAGCCGCATCGTGCACAGCAGGGGGACGGGCGGCAGCGGCACCCCGATCCGGGCGAACTCGCGCTCCAGGAAGGCGTGGTCGCAGCTGACGTGGTGACCGACCAGCACCCGGCCGGCCAGCAGCTCCAGCAGCCGGGGGGCGATCTCCCGGAAGCGGGGCGCGCCCTCGACGTCGGCCTGGCGTATCCGGTGCACATGGGTCGGGCCGACCGGGCCCAGCGGGTCCAGCAGGGTGGCGAACTCGCCCTCGGGGCGGAGCCGCTCGTCCAGCAGCACCACCGCGACCTCGACCACCCGGTGCCGCCACGGGCTGCGGCCGGTCGCCTCCACGTCCACCACGGCGAAGCCCGGGGCTGCGGGCAGCGCGGGGGTCGGACGGGGAAGCATGGCGGCACTCCTCGCGTGCTCAGCCCCCCACGGGCGCAAACGCGTTCGATCGTAAGCCGACCGGGGCGCCCGGCCCCACGCCGGAACGGAGTGTCTTCGACAACGATTCGGCGAAGCTCCCCCGCCGGTCGGCGGGGGAGGTGGTGCACGCACGAACCCCTCCTCAGCCGCCCAGGGCCTTGCGCAGGCGGTTCTCGTCGACCCGCCAGAAGTCGTGCTGGCGGCCGTCGACCAGGGTGACCGGGATCTGCTCCCAGTAGCGGCGGTACAGCTCCTCGTCCCGGGTGATGTCCTTCTCCTCGAAGGTCGCGCCCAGCTCCGCCGCCACCCGGACGATCACCTCCCGGGCCTCGTCGCACAGGTGGCAGCCGGGCTTGCCGACCAGGGTCACGGTACGGGCCGCCGGCTCGGGGCTCTTGCGTCGCAGCAGTGGGCTCACCTGCCCATTGTCCTCGACCCGCCCCTCCGGCCCGGGCGGTGCCCGCCCGGCAGCTGTTCACCGCACGGGCACGGCTCCGTCACGGCCGCTCCCCGCCCGGCTGGCTATGCTCGGTGACATGGCCGTGCTCCGAAGGCTCACCCAGGCGAGACGCTCCACCACCGAGCGGAGCGCCCTGGCGGGCGAGGCCGCGGCAGCGGCGGCCGAGGCCGCGCTGCGCGCCGAACCGCTGCTCTCCCCCGCGACGGACGCCCCGGTGGCGCAGGAGCCCGGGGCGGCCCCCGCCACCGAGGGGAGCCCGGCACCCGGCCGGCCCGGGAAGGCCCCCAAGGCCCCGGCCGGGAACCACACCCCGGACCGGGACGACCCGCGCGCCGCCGCCTTCTTCGACTGCGACAACACCATCCTGCGCGGCGCCGCGATCTTCTACCTCGGCGTCGGCCTCTACCGCCACGGCTTCCTCACCCGCCGCGACATCGCCCGCTTCGCCTGGCAGCAGGCGCTCTTCCGGCTGCACGGCACCGAGGACCCGGACCACATCTCGGACGCCCGCAACACCGCCCTGGGCATCGTGGCCGGCAAGCGCACCGCCGACCTGGAGGTGATCTGCGAGGAGGTCTTCGAGCAGGTCGTCGCCGACAAGATCTGGCCGGGCACCCGCGCCCTGGTCCAGATGCACCTGGACGCCGGCCAGCGGGTCTGGCTGGTCACCGCCGCCCCGCTGGAGGTGGCCCGGATCATCGCCCGGCGGCTCGGCATGACCGGCGCGCTGGGCACCGTCGCGGAGGCCCGGGACGGCCACTACACCGGCCGGCTGGTCGGCGACCTGCTGCACGGCCCGGCCAAGGCCGCCGCGGTGAACGCGCTGGCCCGGCGCGAGCGGCTGGACCTCGACCGCTGCGCGGCCTACAGCGACTCGGCCAACGACATCCCGATGCTCTCGCTGGTCGGCCACCCGTACGTGGTGAACCCGGACGGCGCGCTGCGGCGGCACGCCCGGGCGCAGGGGTGGCGGGTGCGCGACTTCCGGACCGGGCGCAAGGCGGCCCGGGCGGGCCTGCCGGCGGCGGCCGCGCTCGGGGTGCTGGCCGGTGCGGCCGCGGCCGGGGTGGCGCTGCGGCGCCGCCGTCGGCGCGGCTGAGCCCCGGTCCGGGCCGGACGGCCGTCCACGGAACCGTTTCTGCCGCTCCCCCGTGCGGGTGAGAGGGCGTCAATCAGGGGCCTGACCTGGCCCCTCGTACGAGCGAACTCCCGGCTCCGACACGGCTGTCCGGGCCCGCTGTGCGAACTTGTCACCCGGTGACCGGTTCTGATCGTTCGCCAGGCCGGGAAAGTCGGGGGTTGCGGGGCCCCAAGGCTGGGAAACCGCCCGCAGTGCCGCCGAATTGGTCACCCTGGGCGCCCGAACGGTCACGTTGAGCCGGATGAACGCCGACATCTCCGGTCAGTGTCAGCCGAATATGCGCAACAAATGGATCCCAAACGACCACTTCGACCACACGGTGTAGCTGTCATTGCACAAAGCGTTATTCTCTCCTGGATGCACGTCACCCATGCGTCCCGCTCGAACGGATGTCATGGGGAGTGCTCTCCGCGCAGGCGGAGGTGATCCGTCCACAGTTCTGCCTCTGGGAGTCCCGTGTACCCACCCGTCCGGAACGACGCGCCTGCACCCTCCCGCCCGTCGTCCGCGCCCCTGCGCCCCCGCACCGGCCTCCGCGGCCGCCCGGCCGAGCGGCAGATCTCCACCGGCCTGGACCTGCTGCGCACCCTGCTCCGCAGCCAGCTCGCCGCCTCGCCCCAACTCGTGCCCGCCGGTGTGCCGTTCGGCCACCAGCACGGCCCCGGCACCGCGCTGCGCACCACCGCCGCCGGCTCCACCGGCACCGGCTCGCGCAGCCGCACCGGCAGCACCGGCGTCGGCCGCAGCCGCACCCGCACCGCGCCGAGCCCCGGCTACGAGACCGAGCACAACCCGATCATGGAGCTGGTCGAGCGGGCCCAGGCCGGCGAGAGCGAGGCCTTCGGCCGGCTCTACGACCACTACGCGGACACCGTCTACCGCTACATCTACTACCGGGTCGGCAGCCGGGCCACCGCCGAGGACCTCACCAGCGAGACCTTCCTGCGCGCGCTGCGCCGGATCGGCACCTTCACCTGGCAGGGCCGCGACTTCGGGGCCTGGCTGGTCACCATCGCGCGCAACCTGGTCGCCGACCACTTCAAGTCCAGCCGGTTCCGGCTGGAGGTCACCACCGGCGAGATGCTCGACTCCAACGAGTGCGAGCGCAGCCCGGAGGAGTCGGTGCTGGAGTCGCTCTCCAACGCCGCCCTGCTGGACGCGGTGCGCCGGCTCAACCCCCAGCAGCAGGAGTGCGTGACGCTGCGCTTCCTCCAGGGGCTGTCGGTGGCCGAGACGGCGCGGATCATGGGCAAGAACGAGGGTGCGATCAAGACCCTCCAGTACCGCGCCGTACGCACCCTCGCCCGGCTCCTGCCGCCCGACGCGCGGTGAGGCGACGGTGACCGAGGGAGCGATAGGGCCCGGGCGGGGCCCGACCCGGCGCCGGCCCGACGGCCCGTCACCACTGCCACCCGGGCGACACGTCCGGGTGAACGGTCGGTCCGATGATCAGCCGTGCGTAACCGACCGCCCGTACCGCTCGTTGGCCAGCATGCAAGCCCCCACCAGGCATACGGTCAAGCCGAATTGTGACCTGTCACCCGATGGAGTGGCTTTGGCCCGCCGGGGCAACCGTCCGGCGGGCCGGGGTGTCGACAACGACGAAGGGAGGTGTGGCCCGTGACGGCAAACGTGCTGGAGCACCGACGGGCGAAGGCCTTCGCCGAGGCGCTGGAGGCCCACCAGGCGGAGCAACTCCGCGCGGCCACCGCCGAATCGGCCAACATCGCCGCCGCCGAAGCCGGTTCGGTGGCGATGGCCGAACTGGTCGGGGTGGCCGACGCGCTGGGGGCACTGCCCGGGCCAGTCCTGGACCAGGAGGTCCGGACGGTCCAACGCGCCCAGCTGATGGCCGCGTTCGAGCAGGCCTTCGCGGGCGGGCCGGGCGCCGCGGTGCCCCGCCAGCGCCGCCACCGGGCGATCCGGACGGCGCCGCGCGGCCGGTGGAGCCGCCGCTTCGCGATCGGCGGACTGGTCGCCGGGCTCGCCGTCGGCAGCCTGGCCGGCGCGGCCGCCGCAAGCACCAGTGCCCTCCCCGGGGACACGCTGTACGGCATGAAGCGCGGCCTCGAAGGGCTCCGACTCGACCTCGCGGACTCCGACTCGGAGCGCGGCGAACTGCTGCTCGGCAACGCCGCCACCCGGCTCGGCGAGGCCAACGCCCTGGTCGGGCCGTCCGGTTCGACCACCGGGCTCAGCCCCGGCACCGTCGACCGGGTCCGCCGCGCGCTGGACGACATGCACGCCGACGCCCTCAAGGGCCGCGAGCTGCTGCGTTCGGTCTACCGCAGCAACGGCTCATTGGGCCCGATGCGCGCGCTGGCCGGCTTCGCCCACGACGAGGACGGCCGCTGGAGCGAGCTGCAGGGCCGGCTGCCGGTCCAACTCACCGAGCAGGCCCACCTGGTGAACCAGCTCTTCGACGACATAACCGAGGACGTCGCGCCCCTGCGCCTGACCCAGCCCCCCGCCAAGAGCGGTGGACCGGGCGGCACCGGAGCGGGCGACGACTCCTCCTCCTCGACCGGCGGCTCCCCGGCCGGCACCGGGCCCGACGGCTCCGGCGCCGCACCCGGCTCCGCGCAGTCCCAGGGCGGCACGGGCAGCGGCAACCGCCCCGGCACCGACCGCGCCCCGGACACCGCCGGCAGCGGCAGCACGGCCGGCGGCGGGGCCAAGGGCGGCGGACTGCCGAGCACCCTGCCCAGCAGCGCACCGGACGCCGTCAACGGACTGGTCGGCAACCTCACCAGCGGGCTCACCGGCGGCCGGCCCTCGCCGAGCGCCGACGCGGCCCCGCCGCAGGTGCCGCAGCCGCCGTCCGGTGCGCCCAGCACGCCGAGCGGCGCCCAGCAGGGCGTGGACGTGCCTCCGCTGATCCCCGGCCTGCTGCCCGGGCTGCGGATCCTCGGCGGGAGCTGAGCGGGGCGGTGGGGGGGCGGGGGGGGGGGCGGCCCCCCGGGGCCCCCCCCCCCCGCGCCCCGCGGGGCGGCCCGGGGGGCGCG